>NZ_CP028348.1:900000-1161559 GCF_003454795.1 Novosphingobium sp. THN1 | reverse complement strand
GGCGCTCGGTCGCGGTCTTGCCGTCATCGGCGGCAGGCTTGCGATTGAGGACGACGTCCTCGCATGCCTCGCGCAGCACCGGGTCGATCTGGTCGTAGATGTCGAGCTGGCCGGCATTGACGATGGCCATGTCCATGCCTGCCGGAATGGCGTGGTAGAGGAACACCGAGTGCATGGCACGGCGTACGATCTCGTTGCCGCGGAAGCTGAACGAGAGGTTGGACAAGCCACCCGAAATGTGGACGTGCGGGCAGCGCGCCTTGATCTCGCGCGTGGCCTCGATGAAATCGAGCCCGTAGTTGTCATGCTCCTCGATGCCGGTAGCGACGGCAAAGACGTTGGGATCGAAGATGATGTCTTCGGGCGGGAAGCCGATGCCGGTCAGAGCCAAGTAAGCGCGTTCGCAGATCTCGACCTTGCGGTCCTTCGTGTCGGCCTGCCCCTTCTCATCGAAGGCCATGACGACGACGGCGGCGCCATAATCCATGCACAGGCGGGCGTGGTGGAGGAAGGCGTCCTCGCCCTCCTTCATGCTGATCGAATTGACGATCGGCTTGCCCGAAACGCACTTGAGACCGGCTTCGATGACTTCCCACTTCGAGCTGTCGATCATCACCGGCACGCGGGCGATGTCGGGCTCTGCAGCGATCAGCTTGAGGAACGTGGTCATCGCCTCGAGCGCGTCGAGCAGGCCCTCGTCCATGTTGACGTCGATGACCTGCGCGCCGTTCTCGACCTGCTGGCGCGCGACCTCGACGGCCTTGGCGTAGTCGCCCGCAAGGATCAGCTTCTTGAACGCGGCCGAGCCGGTAACATTGGTGCGCTCGCCGACGTTGACGAAACGCGAGCCGGTAAATGTATCGGTCATGGAAATCAGGCAGCCATTACAAAAGGTTCAAGCCCGGCAAGGCGGGTAACGGTGGCAGGCACGGCCATCTTGCGCGGCGGCAGGGCCTGCACCGCCTGCGCCATCGCAGCGATATGCGCGGGCGTCGAGCCGCAGCAGCCGCCGAGCACGTTGACCTGGCCTTGGGTTGCCCATTCCTTGACGAGGCCGGCGGTGGTCTGCGGCATCTCGTCATATTCGCCGAGCTCGTTGGGCAGGCCGGCGTTGGGATAGACCATGATCAGCGTGTCGGCGATGTCCGACAGCGCCTTGACATGCGGGCGCAACTGGGTGGCGCCGAACGAGCAGTTGAGGCCGATAGTCAGCGGCTTGGCATGGCGGATCGCGTACCAGAATGCCTCGACCGTGTGGCCCGACAAGTTGCGGCCCGAAAGGTCGGTCAGCGTCATCGACACCATGATCGGGATTTCGCGACCGAGCTCCTTTTCGACCTGGCGCACCGACATGACGCCGGCCTTGGCGTTCAGGGTATCAAACACCGTCTCGATCAGGATGAAGTCCGCGCCGCCTTCGACAAGGGCATGGACCTGCTCGGCATAGACATCGACGAGGTGGTCCCAGTCGATCTCGCGGAAGCCGGGGTCGTTGACGTCCGGCGAGAGGGAGAGAGTCTTGTTGGTCGGGCCGATGGCTCCGGCGACGAAGCGGGGCTTGCCGTCCTTTGCCGTGAATTCATCGGCAACGCGGCGGGCGAGTTTGGCCGATTCCACGTTGATCTCGCGCACGAGATGCTCGGCGGCGTAGTCGGCCTGGCTGATGCGGTTGGCGCTGAAGGTGTTGGTCTCGGCAATGTCGGCCCCGGCCTCGAAATAGGCGCGGTGGATCGATTCGGGCACTTGCGGAGCGGTCAGCGCGAGGATGTCGTTGTTGCCCTTCTGGTCCTTGGCCAGGCCCAGCGTCCCGGCGTAGTCCGCCTCGGACAGCTTGAAGTTCTGGATCTCGGTGCCGAATGCGCCATCGGTGATGAGGATGCGCTGGCTCGCCTGCTCGAGGAAGGCAGTGCGGGCAGTGGATGGTACGAGAGTCACGCAGCTTTCTCCAGCGCCGGAGCCTTGGGGCGAAGGCCAAGCAGGTGGCAGATCGCGTAGGACAGTTCGGCGCGGTTGAGGGTGTAGAAGTGGAAATCGCGCACGCCGCCGGCATAGAGGCGGCGGCAGAATTCGGCAGCGATGGTCGCGGCGACGAGCTGGCGCGAGGCGGGGTGGGTGTCCAGCCCTTCGAACAGTCCGTCCATCCAGGCCGGGATCGCGGCACCACAGGCCGCGGCAAACTTGCGCGTCTGGGCAACGTTGGAAACGGGCAGGATGCCGGGCAGGACCGGTGCGTCGATGCCCGCTGCTGCCAGCTTGTCGCGGAAGCGGAAGAAGGTTTCGGGTTCGAAGAAGAACTGGCTGATCGCGCGGGTCGCACCGGCATCAAGCTTGCGCTTGAGGTTGTCGATGTCGGCCTGGCTGCTCGGCGAATCCGGGTGCGATTCCGGATAGGCGGCGACCGAGATCTCGAATGGCGCGATCTGCTTCAGGCCCGCGACCAGCTCGGCAGCGTTGGCATAGCCGTCCGGGTGCGGCGTGAACGGCACGCCGGGGGCACCCATGTCGCCACGCAGGGCCACGATGTGCCGGACGCCCGCTTCCCAGTAGCTTTCGGCCACTTCGCGGATCTCGGCCTTGCTGGCATCAACGCAGGTCAGGTGCGCGGCGGCGGGAAGGCGAGCCTCCTTGATGATGCGGGCGACAGTGCCGTGGGTGCGATCGCGGGTAGAGCCGCCGGCGCCGTAGGTGACCGATACGAACTTAGGCTGGAGCGGCCCCAATGTTTCGACCACATCCCACAGCTGCGCCATAAGCGCGTCGGTCTTCGGCGGGAAGAACTCGAACGACACGGCGATGTCGCCCGGCAGCCCGGCGAAAAGCGGGGTGTCGAGCGCGGTGCGGGCTTCGCGTAACTGATCGTAACTGGCGTTCATGGGGCTTTCCGGCTTTGCCGTGGTTCGAGTTGCGCGACGTTGTCTTCGCCCACGCCGGCTTCACGCCGCGTGCCGGTCCACAGCTTGACGACGAGTTCATGACCCGCGAGTGCGCGGGTTTCGTGGGGCACGAAACCGGCATCGCGCAGCATCGCCTCGATCTGGGCATCGGAGAAGCCGAGGCGGGCGTGGGCGTGGGTCTGGCGCAGGTCTTCGCGATCGTGCGCGGCAAAATCGACGATGGCGATGCGGCCGCCCGGCGCGGTGACTCGGGCAGCGCCAGCCAGCACCGCTTCAGGTGCCTGGGCATAGTGCAGGACCTGGTGGAACAGCACCGTGTCGAAGCTGCGCGCGGCGAACGGGATTTGCGCAAAATCGCCTTGCACCAGCTCGATGCTGTCGGCGCGCAAGTGCTGGAGCCGGGCGCGGGCAATGCGCAGCATGTCGGGGCTCTTGTCGAAGGCGACGACGTGGCTGGCATGCGGCGCCAGCAGTTCGGCGATGCGGCCCGTACCAGTGCCGACATCGAGCATGCGGCCCAATCTGGCTTGGGATGGCCCTGCGCTGCCCGCAAGATCGAGCAGCATCTCGGTCAGTGCAGCTTCTACCGGGCCGTCTTCGATATGGAGCGAGCGCAACTCGTCCCACTCTTCGGCATGGCGTGAGAACCAGTCGAGCGCGTGGGATTCCCGCGAGGCGCGGATCGCGTCGAGATGCTGGCGGTCTTCGGCGCAGCGACGGCCAAAGGCGGTGTCTTCCTGTTCCGCCACCGCGAGCAGCCTTGCAATCGCGGCGGCAAGCGGGCTGCCCGAGCTTTCGGAGATCGAACTGCGCAGGAACACCCACGCGCCCTCCTTGCGGCGCTCTGCCAGGCCCGAATCGCACAGGATCCTGATATGGCGGGAGACGCGCGGCTGGCTTTGCCCCAGGACTTGCGCGACTTCGCCCACCGCCAGTTCCATGCTGGCGAGGAGCCGCAGGATGCGCAAGCGTGTCGGGTCGTCGAGCGCGCGAATGGCGTTTTCGAAGTTCATGCGGAGCGCCATATAAAGAAACCTTTATGCCTGTCAATCGATATAAGGCTTTCGTTATGTCAACTTTTATGGTTTTCCAGGGCCTGCCTATTTTGCGCAAAGGATGCATTTGCCTTAGCCTCTGGCCACTTATAGAACAGCCTCGTTCGGCTCCGCGCCGGGCGGTGTCCCGTCCGCGCACAGCCCAGAAACAGCCCAGAGAGGGAATTCGATGAAGAAGTACGCAAGCCTCGCGATCGTCGCCTCAGCAGCCCTTGCCCTTTCGGCTTGCGGCAAGTCCGACGATGCGTCCGAAGCGGCTGCCGAAGACACGGTGGAAATGCCCGCGGACGAACTGCCGGCGATGGAGCCTTCGGCAGCAGCCGCTCCGATGGCACCCGTGGTTGATGCTTCCGCAGCAGCGGATGCCGAAGCCAACGCCGTGCGCGACACTGCCAACAATGCCGCAGCGGTGGCAGCCGCGGCACAGGCCGCAGCTGACGAAGGCGAAGATCCGCAGACCCCGGCGCAGTAAGGACAGAAGCGGGCGGCGCGCTCACGCGGCGCCCGCAACTCTTGCCATGGCAACGCTCCGCAATTCATTCCGGACACTCGGTGTCGCCGCCCTGCTCGGCCTGGCCAGCGCGTGCGGCTCAAGCGAGGACGAGACGCCCGGCGGCGTCTCACGCGATGACGCCAAGGCACTGGATGCAGCGGCAGAGATGCTCGATGCACGTCCCCAGCCTGCCCTGCCGGAAGCCACCGTTCCCGCTCAGGATGCGCCCACGCCGTCCGCCAGCTGATCACGCAGGCGCGCGACAAGCCACAGCCTGATCGCGCCGGCAAGGCCCGGCGGCACGTCTACTCTGATTCGTTCGGCATCGACCCGCGCGACCAGCGCATTGATCGGCGTGCCCTCGGCGGCAGCGGCAACGCGCAGCATGTCCCAGAACATCGGCTCGAGGCTGATCGACGTCTTGTGTCCGGCAATCTCGACCGAGCGCTTTACAGGCGGGTGGTATGGGTTGGTCATGCCGGCAGGGATACGAGTTATTGGGAGTGGCCCGCAACCGGCATCGCGCCTGCCCCTTGCATTATGCCAACCGGCTACGAAGCACTGGGCGAAAAGGAGAGGGAGACCCTGCGCCTCCTGCTGGGCGTGCATGACGCAAGGTCGATCTGCAGGCACCTCGGCTTGTCGGTGCACACGATCCACGAACGCCTGCGCGAGGCGCGGCGCAAGACGGGCACAGCCAGCAGCTGCGAGGCGGCGCGCCTGCTGCACGAGATTGAAGGCGCACACCCCACGCGGTAAGACTGCCATGGTATGGGAAAAATGCCATGAAATCAGTGCGAGAAATGCTGGGTGCTCGGCAGAAGGCATGCCGCGGAAAGCCATCCGGTCGCCGCAAATGACGGTGCCGGCAAGCCCAACGCCGACGAGGAGGCCGAAGCGCTGCTCGCTCTCCTTGATGCCGAGGGCGATGATGAAGGCCATGGCGCGGAAACCCGAGAGTGCGATCCGCAATCGCGAGAAATTGCGGGAAACCGACACTCTTCTCCGAGCGCTGCGCCCGAGTATGCGGATAGCATCCCGCCAAAGCCGCAGAAAACCGTCATGCACCTGTGCGTGGGATGTGTCCCCTGAATTACCGGCTCGATGCGTAGCATCGTGACCCTTGCCGAACCCGATGACGCATGGTCCTTGCCTGGCGAGGTCTGCTTAGCTATATAGTTAGCCAAGGAGATGCCCATGGCCCAGTTCTCGGTTCACGATGCCAAGACCAACCTGTCGCGCCTGATCGCCGACGCGCTTGCGGGCGGTGAAGTGGTGATCGCGCGCGGCAGCGTGCCGGTGGTGCGCCTGGTGCCGGTTGCCCCGCGCGGGCGTCGGTGCTTCGGCGTGCTCAAGGGCAAGATCGCCGTCGATGCACGGTTCGACGAGCCGCTACCCGAGGATGAACTGGGTGGGTGG
This sequence comes from Novosphingobium sp. THN1, assembly GCF_003454795.1. Classification (GTDB taxonomy): domain Bacteria; phylum Pseudomonadota; class Alphaproteobacteria; order Sphingomonadales; family Sphingomonadaceae; genus Novosphingobium. Next base: position 1,155,698 of record NZ_CP028348.1, on the reverse strand, counting down.
AATCTCGCTTGAGGCTGCTGCTCGATACCCATGCGCTGATCTGGTGGCTGGCGGGTGACGAGGCGCTGAGTCGCCGTGCCCTCGAGGCCATCGCCGATGAGGACAACGCCGTCGCGGTCAGTGCCGCCTCGGCCATGGAGGTGGCCACCAAGTTTCGCATCGGCAAGCTGGCCCAAGCGGCGCTGCTGGCGCAGGACTTCGAGGCGATCATTGGCGAACAGGGCTTTGCCGAACTGGCGATCAGCGTTCATCATGCCCGGCTCGCCGGAGAAATGAACATCGCCCACAAAGACCCGTTCGACCGGCTGCTGATCGCCCAGGCGCAGGCCGAGGACATGGTGCTGGTATCGAACGAGGAACTGTTCGACAGCTTTGCCGTGAAGCGGCTTTGGTAGCGTCTGCGCCGCCGCCCCCTTGCGCTTGACGCGCGCGCTCTCTGCGGTCCACATATGTTCCATGGAGGGGCCTTCGCGCATAGTACCATCTCAGCCGCTGTGCTTCCTTGCGCCCCGAGCCGTGTCAGGGGGCAAAATCCGCGTGCGCCGCTTCGCGCCAGCGTTGGTCGCTGGCAAGCCGCTGTATCGCTTCGGAAAAACGCGTCTTGGCAGCCAAACCGTCGTCAGGGTCGTGAACAGGTCGGAACTCTCGTCGCTCGAATGCCGCTGAAGGCGCCAAATACCGCAGCGAGAAGCCGGCTTGACCGGAACACCCCAAATCCTTGGCCAAATCCTTGGCCAGATCGATGGCGGACAAGGAAATCGGGGATGCCAATGACCGGCCCTGGACATACCCGATGGATCAGCCAGCCCCTAGCTACAGCTACAGCTACAGCCACTCCGCGCCGCCTTGGCTGGATCATTGGAGGATCTGCCATGACCATCAGCCTTGCCTTGCTCGCCCTTACCGCGCTTTCCAGCACCGAACAGGCGCCAGCAACCACATCTCTCAGCTCGTCCCCCGCCGTAGTGTCAACTGCAGTAAGCGAGCAGGCGGCAGTGCGCTCAGCCGAGGCGTTCCTTGCTCTGATCGATCGCGATGACTGGGCCGCAAGCTGGCAGGCAACGCACAAATCGTTCCAGTTGCTCAACACTGTGGACTGGTGGGCGAAGGCCTCCGACGGCGTGCGGGGCCGCGTCGGCAAGCCGATCACGCGCAGGCTCGAGCGGGTCGATTTCACGCCTGCACCGCCCAACGGCTATTGGACCGTTACCTTCAAGGCGCGCTACGCAAAGGCGTGGGAAGTGACCGAAACGCTGCAAATGGCGTCGGAAGACGGCGGCTGGAAGGTGACAGGCATAACCGCCGTGTAAGCCAAGCAAAGGCCCCGCTCTCCGCGTGAGGCGGGGCCTTGGCGCATCAGTACATGTGCTGGCCGCCGTTCAGCGACATGGTCGAGCCGGTCACGAAACCACCCTCGTCCGCCGTGAGGAAGGCGACGCCACGAGCGATTTCCTCTGCGTGGCCGAGACGGCCGACCGGGATCTTGGCAACGATCTTTTCCAGCACTGGCGCAGGCACGGCGGCAACCATGTCGGTGTCGATATAGCCCGGCGCGATTGCGTTGACGGTCACGCCGTACTTGGCGCCTTCCTGCGCCAGAGCCTTGGTGAAACCGTGGATGCCGGACTTCGCCGCGGCATAGTTGACCTGGCCGTACTGCCCGGCCTGGCCGTTGATCGAACCGATGTTGACGATGCGGCCCCAGCCGCGCTCGCGCATGCCGGGGAACGTGGCCTTGGCCATGTTGAAGCACCCACCGAGGTTGATACGCATCACCTCGTTCCAGTCATCGAAGCTCATCTTGTGGAGCACGCCATCGCGGGTGATGCCGGCATTGTTGACGACGATGTCGATCTCACCGACTTCGGCGGCGATCTGTGCGCAGCCCTTGATCGTGGCTTCATGATCACCGACGTCAAAGCGGTAGGCGGGAATGCCGGTTTCCGCGGTGAAGGCGCGGGCCTTTTCCTCGTTTCCTGCATAGTTGGCGACAACCGTGCGCCCTTGCGCCTTTAGTGCCAGACAGATCGCCTGACCGATTCCGCGCGTACCGCCGGTAACCACTGCAACTCGCGACATGCTTTACCCTCCGTTGTTCCCTCTCGCGGGTAGGGTAGGTTCATGACGGAGATGCGACAAGTTGCCGAATACGTAAATGCGGCAAAAGAACGAGGAAACACACTGCAGAATTTCTGCAGCAATGAAGCTAATATTGCCAGATGCCGACCGGGATCAGAAGCGGAACTGGGTTCCGACGTAGACGGCCTGATTGTCCTGCTTGCCATCGGTCAGTGGGCGCAGGCGATCACGCTCGGGCGAGTAGCGCACGCCCGCGGTGACGTTGAGGTTCTTGGTCAGGCGATAGCTGCCGCCAAGGTCCAGCTGGTAATCGCCCTGGCCTTCGAGCGTACGCGGTGCGCGGCCAGCCTGATCGCGGCCTTCGGCTTCGATCCGGGGCGCAAACCGGCTCGGCGTCGATGCCGGGGCAGAAGCCTTGAACTTGGCCAGATCGGGCATCTCGATCCGCTGCAGGTCATGCAGCGGCGAAGGTCCGGCGGCTGGCGATGCGAAGCTGGCGTAGCCACGGGCCATGCCGAGGTTGAACGCCATCGGCGCGATGCGGACCGGCGAAGTCCCGGGCTGTGCCGTATCGGCCATCGCGGTGCGGACCGCGAAGTTCGACGAATTGAGCGCATCGACACGGACCGCAACGGTAACCGAGCGAGTCGGCCGGGTATCGGTGCCGGTGGGCGTGAAGCGGAACAGCTTGCCGTTCTTGAGCGCACGCACGGTGATCTGCGAAGCAAGGCGTTCATCAACCGAGGCAGGCGTGAACGAACCGATGCCGCCGCGCGCTGCAAGGCTGACGGGCGCCATGTCGAAACCGCTGGAGAAGGCCGAGGTGACCGTCGGCGATAGGGCAAGGCCTACCGCCGCCGCCAATCCGATTGTCAACGGCGCGCGCAGGCGGCGGCGCATCGCACCCTTACCTGCAGCCTTGTTGCCGTTGCCGACCATGATACGTCCGTTCTACCCCAACCCGGGCTGTAATTCGCCCCATAAAGCTACCGAGAGCGGCTTGCCGCTATAACGACTCTGCACACCACTCGGACTGTTCTATCCAATACCTCTAATGCCTGAAGGTTTCCAGTGCCACGCCAGATAGAAGTGGCGGCGAGAGACTCTTCCTTGCAAGGTGTGGCGCAATATCCACAGGTGCCGGGCAAGCGACTGCGCTTTGGCGCGGGAGAAGCATGGTGATGTTCAGTCACGGTTCACGCAAGCCCGGACCATTTGAGCCAGCAATTGCCTGCCTTGTTCATCGCGCTTGCCGCATGGCGCGCGCCAGTGATAGAGGCTCTTTCGATCACGCGCGTTCACATGCGCGCAAACCTGCGGCAATGCCCGGAAACGGCACGCCCGCAAGCCAAGGACTGTCTCGTAGTGACCATGACCGCCAAGACCGCGCAGAGCACCCGCCAGCTGATCCTTCGTGGGCTGATGATCGGGACCATGGCCCTGGCTGTCACCGCCTGCGGCAAGAAGGATCGCCCAAGAGCGGATCTCGCCCCCAGCCAGGTCACCACGATCGGCGTCAACGCCTACTTGTGGCGCGCAACGCTCGACGCGCTTTCGTTCATGCCGCTGCTGCAGACTGACAGCAACGGCGGCGTGATCGTGACCGATTGGTATGCCAACCCCAAGAACCCGGGCGAGCGCGTCAAGGTCACTGTCTCGATCGTCGACCAGGACTTGCGCGCCGATGCGCTGCGGGTTGCCGCCAGCCGTCAGGTCTCGCAGAACGGCCAGTGGGTCGATGCTCCTGTCCAGGCCGCCACCGTCCAGAAGCTTGAAGACATCATCCTGAGCAAGGCGCGCGATCTGCGCCGCGCCGCGATTGCCGGATAAGGCGCCGGGTAAAGCGCCGGTCCAGGGCAAGGGGCGGGCCTGATTTGCCGAGAGGCGAATCTTGCGTGTCGCGCCAGCGCTCCCTAGAGGAGCGGCCATGACCGAGAACACTGCTCCCGCCAACCCTGCTCCTGAGCGCTTCGATCCCGCAATCGCCGACACCCGCTGGCAGCAGGTGTGGGAGAGCCGCCAGTCGTTCCGCGCCGACGACTCAAGCGCCAAGCCTCGCAGCTACGTGCTGGAGATGTTTCCCTATCCCTCGGGCCGCATCCATATCGGCCACGTCCGCAATTACACGATGGGCGACGTGCTGGCGCGCTACAAGCGGATGCGCGGATTCGAGGTGCTGCATCCGATGGGCTGGGACGCCTTCGGCATGCCGGCGGAAAACGCAGCGATGGAAAAGGGCGTCCACCCCGGCGGCTGGACCCGCGACAACATCGCCAACATGAAGGCGCAGCTCAAGCGCCTTGGCTTCGCGCTCGACTGGAGCCGCGAGATCGCAACCTGCGAGCCGGAATATTACGGCCATGAACAGTCGCTGTTCCTTGATCTCTATGCGGCAGGCCTGGTCTACCGCAAGGAATCGACGGTCAACTGGGACCCGGTCGACATGACCGTGCTCGCCAACGAGCAGGTCATCGACGGACGCGGCTGGCGCTCGGGCGCGCTGGTCGAGAAGCGCAAGCTGAACCAGTGGTTCCTCAAGATCACCGACTTTGCCGACGAACTGCTCGAGGGCCTGTCGACGCTCGACAAGTGGCCCGAGAAGGTCCGCACCATGCAGGAGAACTGGATCGGCAAGAGCCAGGGCCTGCAGTTCCGCTTCGACCTTTCCAATGGGGAGAGCGTGGAGGTCTACACCACCCGCCCCGACACGATCTTCGGCGCAAGCTTCGTCGCTGTCGCCGCGGACCATCCGATCGCGCAGGGCGTCGCGGCGGTGAACTGCGAAGCGGCCAACTTCATCGCGCTGTGCAAGAAGGGCGGCACCACTGCCGCTGAACTGGAAACGGCCGAGAAGCTGGGCTTCGACACCGGGATCGGCGCCAAGCATCCGCTCACGGGCAAGTACCTGCCAGTCTACATCGCCAACTTCGTGCTGATGGAATACGGCACAGGAGCGATCATGGCCGTGCCCGGGCACGACCAGCGCGACTTCGATTTTGCCACCAAGTACGAATTGCCGATACTGCGCGTTGTGGCCGCCGATCCGGCGGATGCAAACAAGCCCTTCGCCGGTGAGGCCGAGGCCGGCGACGGCGTTCTGGTCAACTCCGACTTCCTCAACGGCATGAACGTCGCCGATGCCAAGGCTGCCGTCATCGGCCGCGCACAGAGCGAGGGCTGGGGCGAAGGCAAGACGGTATGGCGCCTGCGCGATTGGGGCGTTTCGCGCCAGCGCTATTGGGGCACGCCAATCCCGTTCGTGCACTGCGAGGTCTGCGGCGTGGTGCCGGTGCCCAAGAAACAGCTGCCAGTGACCTTGCCCGACGACGTCAGCTTCGACGTGCCCGGCAACCCGCTTGACCGGCATCCGACGTGGAAGCATGTCGATTGCCCGCAATGCGGCCATCCCGCCCGGCGCGAGACCGATACGCTCGACACTTTCGTCGATTCGTCGTGGTACTTCCTGCGCTTTGCCAGCCAGCCGGAAGACCGCCCGTTCGACCCGGAAGAGATCAAGCGCTGGCTGCCGGTGGAGCAGTACATCGGTGGGATCGAGCACGCGATCCTGCACCTGCTCTACGCCCGTTTCTGGACCCGTGCGCTCGCCCGCATCGGCAAGATCGAGGTGACAGAGCCGTTCGGCAGCCTGTTCACGCAAGGCATGGTCACGCACGAGACATACGAACGCAGGAATCCCGAGAATGGTCAGCCGGTGTTTTTCTCGCCCACCGAAGTGGAACGCAGCGGTGATGGCGCAACGCTGAAGGCAGACGGTGCGCCGGTCGAGGTCGGCCGGGTGATCAAGATGTCCAAGTCCAAGAAGAACGTCGTGGACCCGGACGAGATCGTCGCAAAGTACGGTGCCGACGCGATCCGCTGGTTCATGCTGTCGGATTCCCCGCCCGAGCGCGACTTGCCGTGGTCGGAAGCCGGGATCGAAGGCTGCGCACGCTTTGTTCAGCGCTTGTGGCGCCTGTTCGGCCAGTACGACGCTGCGGCAAGCGGCGAGGACAAGGCGCTGGATCGCAAGGCGCACCAGACCGTCCACGCGGTTGCCTCCGACATCGAGGCACTGGGCTTCAACAAGGCCGTGGCGCGGATCTACGAACTGACCGGCGCAATCGAGAAAGCTGCGCCTTCCGCCAGCCGCTCCGCCGCGATCAGGAAGGTCCTGCTGCTCGTCGCGCCGATGATGCCGCATCTTGCCGAAGAAGCGCATGCGCGTTTCCGTACCGGCCTGATTGCCGACGAGGCCTGGCCCGAAGTCGATCCCGCACTGCTGGTCGATGATGAAGTCACCGTTGCCATCCAGGTCAAGGGCAAGCTGCGTGATACCCTGACTGTGGCCAAGGGGACGCCGAAGGAAGAGCTCGAACGCCTTGCCCTTGCTTCCGAGAAAGTGCAGCGTGCACTTGAAGGGGCGGAAGTGAAGAAGGTGATCGTCGTGCCTGACCGTCTGGTGAATCTTGTCGCCTGAGCGCCTCGTCCTGATCCTCGCGCCGCTTGCGCTGCTTTCCGGTTGCGGTCTGCAGCCAATGTACGCAGGCGGCGGCAAGGGCGAAGTCGCGCGCGCGCTTGCCGACGTCACTATCTCGCCGATCGAGGGGCAGTCTGGCTGGCACGTACGCAACGCTCTGGTCGATCGTCTGGGTGCAGGCGCGGCAGGGACTGGCGCTCGCTATCGGCTCGATGTCCGGCTGGACGATCGCGTGGAGGGGCTGGGCCAGCTTTCCAACGATGCGATCACGCGCGAACGCCGCACCCTGCGCGCGCGCTACCAGCTGGTTGACATGCAGAACGGTGAAGTGGTCCTTGATGCGACCGCGGGATCGGACGCCGGGTTCGATGTGGTCAACAGCGAATACGCGGTGATCGCGGCCGAACAGACAGCGCTTGAAAACCTGTCGCAGGAAGTGGCCGACCAGATCGTCACGCGCGTCTCGGTCCGCTTGCGCAAGCGCTCCTGAGGCGGGCGTGAAGGTCACCCAGAAGAACTTTTGGGCAAATGCGGCGCGCGCGGTAAAGGACTGCCGCATCTTCTATTTCTGCGGGCCGGATGAATCGGGTGCCAGTGATGCCGCCGCGAAGATCGCAGGCATGTTGGGCGAGGCGGAAAAGGTCGATCTGGGCGGAGCCGAACTCAAGCGCGACCCGGTGCGCCTCGCTGACGAGGCGCGTTCGGTCTCGTTGTTTGGCGACAGGCGGATCATTCATGTCCGGGCGACCGGCGACGATGCGCACGACGCCGTCGAAACCCTGCTGCAAAGCCCTGTCGACGGCTGGCCGGTCCTGATCGTCGCCAGTTCGGCCACCGACAAGTCGCGCATTGCCAAATTGCTGGAAAGCCGCGCCGATGCGCTGGTCGGCATGTTCCATCCGCCAGACCTCAAATCGGTCGCCAGTGCGATCCGGAGTTCGGCCGATGCGATGGGTGTGCGCATGACCGACGAGCTGTCGGAGCGAGTCGCCCGTGCGACCGCGCTCGATACGCGCATGGCCCGAAGCGAGCTGGAGAAGATCGCGCTCTATCTCGACGCCAGCCCGCAGGCGCCGCGAACAGCGACAGCGGCGGACCTCGACGACGTCTGCGCGGTCAGCGAGGACGATGGCATGATGCCGCTGGTCAACGCCGTCCTTGGCGGCGAGGTGCGGCGCATTCCGGCCGAACTTTCCCGCATGCGCGAACAGGGCATGAATCCGGTGGGACTGGTCCTCGCGCTTGAACGCCGCGCCGGGCAGTTGGTCCAGCTCGCTGGTCGGCTCGGGGAACGCGGCGACGTCAATGCATTCATGCAACAGGAAAGCGACGCGCGCCGGGTGTTCTTCCGAGACCGTGCCGACCTGACCCAGCAACTCAAGCGCTGGCGTGGCCCGCGGCTTGTGCGCCTGTGCGAGAGGCTGGTTCTATTGCATCGCACACTGATCGCCGACAATCGGAACGGGGACCTGGCGCTGGCGCAGGGCCTTGCAGAAATTGCGCGTGCTGCAGCACGATAGGTCGCGTCTTGCGACGAAGTTTGGATCGCATCCCTTATTGGCGTGACGCGGCTACCTCCCCCGACCTCCGAGATCTCGGCAAAAAGAAACCCGCCAACTGTGCGGAGTGGCAGGGTTCAAGTTCGGTGCGGTCGCACCATGGTTTGCCCGAAGTCGGGCAGGGGCTAGATGCCGCAACCGCGCACGCTGTTCAAGTTGACTCTGATTGAGTTTCGGCTTTCCTTGCAGGTTTGAGGTCACTCTCAGGACGCCGAAAGGGTGAGGCAGGCAGCGCCGAGGTGATCTTCCCAAGGCGCTGCACGTGCGTTGGTTGCCATAGCCAGATAACGCTACTTCATCGATTTCGCCGCGCCCGTGGACACGGTCTGGGCTCACTCGCAGGAGTCCGCCAGGCTCGATCCTGGCACCCGTCCGTTGTCTGACTCTCATCGTGCTGCAGCGCCTGATGACGCGCCACAGTCTCTTCAGGCATTTCGACAGGTCATCGCTGATGTGTCAGCGCGGGTGAACGGTGCAGACAAGCGCGAACTGCAGCTGCCAGGGGCGCACAGGCTCAAGCTGCGTCATTCTTTCACACAGGACACCAGGCCTGGCGCGATGTTTCGCTGGTGATCCAGGGTCGCGGGCACCCTCAGGCAATGCGCTGGGAGCGCAACTTGCGCATCTGGCCGAGCTTGCCCGGCCGGGAGATCGGCCGCAAGATCATTGGCAATCAGGGCTAATTGGCCGTCAAGAACGCGACGCGGCATTCGCGCGTTTCGCGTCAGGCGGATGCCAATGAGGTTATCTGGAAGAGGGAGGGCGCCGGCAAGCTCTGCCCGCTGCATACGCCGCGGTGGAATGCATTGCCAAAGGGAAGGCCAGGACGCGCTGTGGGTTCGATGAAATGGGCCCTATCCCGGTTTCCAAAGCGCGCACAGGCGAGGGCAGTTCAGCCGCCGACCTACGCGAACGCAAATCGCGTTCTTCACGGCCCGCGAGATACACAGTTCGCCGGGGAACAGTATCGAGGCCAAAATCCCGCTGCCTGCGGCCCTGCCGGCAGCGTTGCTCGAACAAGCGCCTTGCGCTGCCTCGGACAGCTCATGCGGGACAAACGCCGAAACGGTATCGCTTTGGCCAAGCGGACGCCGCAAGAACAGCGGGCGTGCCGTCTCTTTACTGCAGGCGGCTTGCCGCCACCCTCGCCATGGCCCGCCGCCTCAGGTAATCGGCCTCCACGTCCGATCCTTCGGCCTCTCCTGCCAGAATACCCAGGGCGGCGCCAATGCCATGTGCAGCGAGCTCTCCCAGCGCGGCACCGGTGTCCTGTCCCAGCTCGGCCGCCAATGCCTTGAGCACGCGCGCCATCTCGGCGAACTCCACTTCGCTTTCCCACGCCGCCTTGCATTCTTCGCGCCGAACGAAGCTGTCGCGCATTTCGAAGCCCATGGCCACTCTCCTCTCGCGGCGGACCAACCCGCCATGAGGAGAAGCTGTCAGGCCTCGGCAAACCTGCGCTTAACCGACGGCAGCGCACCTTGCCGGAGCCGCGCGATGGTTAAGCGGTAAGATTCCTGTCAACCGAGTCTTACCGGAGAGGGATCGCCGCGCTCGTCGATCAGCCTGGCCCGCGCGCTTGCCCTGCAGCGCAGGTAATCGGCTTCCACGTCACGCCCGGCCAGTTGTGCTAGGTGACTGAGCGCTTGGCCAAGTCCCCGTTCGGCCAGCACCCCCAGCATCGGTCCCACCGGCGCTTCAAGTTCCCCTGCCAACGCCTTCAGCGCCCGCACCATTTCGGCAAACTCGAACTCCGTCAGCCGCGCGGATTCGTATTCTTCCTTGCGCAACAGGGCCTTTCCGAGGTCAAAGGTCATTGGCCGCCTCCTTCACGCAGGATATGGCCTTTGAGATCAATTGAACAAGCCGTCGCACCTTTGCATAGACGATGGCAACGCGGGGGATGGATGGTGACGGCAGCTGCGCCCGCGATGGGCACGACGGAAGTGTTCCTGATCGCGCTCACGATCATCCTTGCCGTCCCTTACCTGGTCTGGCGCCTCCTGCGCACCGACTACTGGGCGCCGCTCGTCGTCGTGCAGATCATCGGCGGAATCCTGCTTGGCCCCGGCGTGTTGGGTGCAGCCTTCCCGGACTATTACGCCTTCGTCTTCAATCCGCAGGTGATCGGCTCGCTGAATGGCATCGCCTGGTGGGCGGTGATGATGTTCGTGTTCGCGGCAGGGCTTGAACTCGATCTCAGCGACGCCTGGGCCAACCGACGCGAAACCGCGATTACCGCTGCAGGCGCTCTCTTGACGCCGCTGGTGTTCGGCGCCGCCGCGGCTGCGCTACTATTGCAGACCCCGGCTGGATCGGCCCCAAGGGCAACTACCCGCAAGTCGTCCTCGGCATCGGCATGGCCTGCGCCGTCACCGCGCTGCCCATTCTCGTGCTCCTTATGGAAAAGCTGGGCATCTTCCGCGAGCCTTTGGGCCAGCGCATCCTGCGCTATGCCAGCCTTGATGACGTGGCGATCTGGGGCGTGCTCGCGCTGATCCTCGTCGATTGGGAGCGGGTCGGTCGGCAGGGCATCTTCCTTGCGGCCTTCGCCGTGGCATCGTGGGCCGTGCGGGCCCTGTTCCGCCGCCTGTCGGAAAACGATCGCTGGTACGTCTCGCTGATCTGGCTTGCCATGGTCGGCTTTGCCGCGGACTGGTCCGGCCTGCACTTCATGGTCGGCGCGTTTCTGGCAGGGGCCGTGCTCGATGCGCACTGGTTCACGCGCGAGCGGCTCGATGGCTTCCGCCAGTTCCTGCTCCTCGCTGTCATGCCGGTGTTCTTCCTCTCTACGGGTCTTCGCACCAAGTGGGACGTCGGCGGCCTTGCCGTGTTCGGCGCAGCGTTCCTGTTCCTCGTCGCCTCGGTCACCGGCAAGCTTGTCGGCGTGCGCATTGCCGGCCGCGTGCTCGGCTGGGCCAAGGGCGAGGCTTCGATCATCGGCTGGCTGCTGCAGACCAAGGCGCTGATCATGATCATCTTCGTCAACGTCCTGCTCGACAAGGGCATTGTCACCAACGAGACTTTCACCGCCTTGCTGCTGATGGCTGTGATGAGCACGATGCTGACCGTTCCGCTGGTCACCCCCAGGCTGAAGGCGCTGCCTGCGCCAACGGTCCATTAACGCCGTCGCGGTAAGCATCGCGGGCATGGAAGCCGTCGATCTCCTCATGGCTGGTGTTGCCGCACTCGTGCTCGGCCTGTGCTGGTGCCTCTACCGTTGCGTCACGCTGCTCGCCGGCTGGCAGGTCGCAGTCGCGCGTGTCTGGCGAGGCGGATACAGCGACCTCGAGCGGCTGGATGATTTCGTCCACATGCAGCAGTCCATCGGCACCCTGCGCGCCTTCGACATCCGCGATGGCGAAGGCAAGCGCTGGATCGAGGACGAGGTCGTCTTCGAAACAGCCGAGGGCACCCGAGTCCATGCCATGGTCGGTCGGCAGGTGCAGCGCTCGTGGAAGCCCTCCAGCGTGTTCCGCATCTGGTACTGCCGTGAGGATCCGCAGCGCGTCACCGCCTATGGCCCGGGATACTGGTTCGCGATGGCCTTGCTCACGCTTGCGGCGCTCTATGCCACGTTCGCCTGGGGCATAGACTGGGCGCGCACTGGCCAGCCCCCGCAATGGCTGGTCGATCTTTCGGCCGCGCAAGTCTCGCACAAGTAAGAGTGGCGGGATCGTGCATTCTCGCCTCTCCTGCGGCAAAATAACGGAGAGGCCCTGCATGTCCGTCATCGATCCCGTCACCCGCCTGATCGCCATCGAGGAAATCAAGCAGCTAAAGGCGCGCTATTTCCGCTGCATGGACACCAAGGACTACGCCGGCCTGCGCGCAGTCTTCGCCGACGACGCTGTGTTCGATGCCTCCTGCTCGCTCTCCATCGAACCCGCCGAGGACGCGGAGAACTGGACGCACTCCGGCGGCGACGCCATTGCCGCCTTCGTCGAAGCCGCCGTCGACGCCTTGCGCACCGTCCACCACGGCCACTGCCATGAAATCGAACTGCTCTCGCAAACCGAGGCGCGCGGCGTGATCGCCATGGAGGACCAGATCTGGGACGCCGACGGCAAGCCTTTCCTCCACGGCATGGGCCACTACCACGAAACCTACCGCAGGGAGGCAGATGGCTGGAAGATCGTGACGAGTCGCATCAGCCGCCTGCATGTGATCGTCGGCGAGTAACCTGGGCGCATCCGGCGTGGAATGACTGCGCCCGATCTGCCATAGCGTTGGCGTGAACATCGCCCAGACCGTATTCCCGCAATCCGAAATCCTCGACCGTCTCCACGCCGTGTTCGGCTTCAACGCCTTTCGCGGCGTACAGGCGGACGTGGTCGAGCGCGTGCTGGCGGGGCGCTCGACCCTTGCCGTCATGCCCACCGGCGCGGGCAAGTCGCTGACCTATCAGCTGCCCGCCGTCATGCTGCCGGGCACCTGCGTCGTCGTCTCGCCGCTGATCGCCCTGATGCATGACCAGTTGCGCAGCGCAAGTGCCAACGGTATCCGCGCCGCCACGCTAACCAGCGTCGACCTGGATCGGGGCCAGACCATCGACCGTTTCCTGTCGGGCGATCTCGATCTGCTCTACGTTGCCCCCGAACGCGCCAGCCAGCCGCATTTCCTCGAAATGCTCACCCGCGGCCGCGTCGCCATGTTCGCCATCGACGAGGCACACTGCGTCTCCGAGTGGGGCCACGACTTTCGCCCCGATTACCGCCTCCTGCGTCCGCTGATGGACGCTTTCCCGGATGTGCCGCGCCTGGCACTGACCGCCACGGCAGACCGCCACACCCGCGCCGATATCCTATCCCAGCTTGGCATCCCCGAAGAGGGCCTGATTGTTGCCGGGTTTGACCGGCCCAACATCCGCTACGCCATCACGGCGCGCGACAATCCCTTGCGCCAGCTGATGACGGTCATTGCCGAAAACCCCGGTCCCGGCATCGTCTATGCCCCCACTCGCGCGCAGGTGGAAAAGCTCAGCCAGCAGCTGCAGGCCAGCGGCCGTCCCGTCCTGCCCTATCACGCCGGGCTCGATCCGCAGGTAAGAGCGGACAACCAGGCACGCTTCGTCGCCTCCGAAGACATGGTCATGGTCGCCACGGTCGCCTTCGGCATGGGTATCGACAAGCCCGACGTGCGCTTCGTTGCCCACGCCGCATGCCCGAAATCGATCGAAAGCTATTACCAGGAAACCGGCCGTGCCGGGCGCGATGGCGATCCTTCGGTGGCAGTCATGCTGTGGGGCGCGGAAGATTTCATGCGCGCCCGCCAGCGCCTCGCCGAAGTCGAAGAGCACCGCCGCGCCGGCGAACGCACCCGCATCGATGCGCTCGCGTCCTTGGTCGAAACCCCGCATTGTCGCCGCGCCCTGCTGCTGCGCCACTTCGGCGAGAATCCGCCGCCGTCGTGCGGAAATTGCGACAATTGCCTGGAAGCCCCGCGCGTCACCGATGCCACCGAGGTTGCCCGCAAGCTGCTCTCCGCCGTCTACCGCACCGGACAGTCGTTCGGCTTCGGCTACGTCGAGAAAGTCCTCACGGGTGTTGCCGATGATCGCGTGACCCAGCGCGGGCACGACCAGCTTTCCGTGTTCGGCATCGTTACCAGCGATGAAGCCCCGCTGCTGCGCCCTCTGGCCCGCGCCCTGCAGGCAAGAGGCGCCCTTGTGGCCACGGAACACGGCGGCCTTGCCCTAGGCGGCGATGCCCGCGCCATCCTCAAGGGCGAAGCGGATGTGCCCCTCGTCCTCGTGCCGAAGAAGGAAGGCCGCTCAGGTCGCCGCCGCAGCGGTACAGGGGCTGCACTGAACCCTGTGGGCGATCCCCTGTTCGATGCCCTGCGCAACCTGCGCCGCGATCTCGCACGCGAGAACGGCGTGCCGCCTTACGTCATCTTCCACGATTCCGTCCTGCGCGAGATGGCGGCCACGCGCCCGGGCAGCCTCGCCGAACTCGGCCAGATCGGCGGTGTCGGCTCGCGCAAGCTTGATGCCTATGGCGATCGTTTCCTCAAAGTGATCCGGCAGTGGTAAGCTGAAAGCAAAACCCCTCCCGGTCAGGGGAGGGGCATGCTCAGTTGATCGTGCCCGAGGCAATTGGCTCGGCCGGATCGTGCAGGGGCTGCCCCCGCGTCTTCCACAGCGAATAGGCCACGCCGCCTGCAATCAGCGCGAAAGTGACGCCAAGGCTGAGCACCGGCGGGAACTTGTCGCCGCCCAGCAGGAAATCGGAAACGAAGATCTTCGAGCCGATGAACACCAGCACGGCGGCCAGCGCGTACTTGAGATAGGCGAAGCGATCGATCATCGCAGCCAGCGCAAAATAGAGCGCGCGCAGGCCGAGGATCGCCATGATGTTCGAGGTATAGACGATGAAGGTATCGGTCGTGATCGCAAAGATCGCCGGGACCGAATCCACCGCGAACACAAGGTCGGCAAGGTTGATGACCACCAGTGCCAGGAACAGCGGCGTTGCCGCGTTGACCATCTTGCCGGTCTTCTCGTCCGGCACTTTCACGAAGAAGTGCTGGTCATGCAGCTCCTTGGTCACGCGCATGTGGCGGCTGATCCAGCGCACCGCGGGATTGTTGCCGATGTCCGGGTCATGGTCGTTGGCGAAAAACATCTTGATGCCGGTGAACACCAGGAACGCGGCAAAGAGGTACAGGACCCAGTAGGCCTGTTCGACCAGCGCGGCGCCGCCTGCGATCATCGCGCCGCGCAGGAAGATGACGGCGACGATGCCCCACAGCAGGGCACGGTACTGGTACTTGGGGGGGATGGCGAAGAACGTGAAGATCAGGCTGATCACGAAGACATTGTCGATCGACAGCGCCTTCTCGATGAAGAAGCCGGTGTAATACTTCATCCCTAGGTCCGCGCCCTTCTCGGCCCAGACCCACGCGCCGAACAGCAGCGCAATGGTGATGTAGAACGCCGTCAGCTTCAGCGATTCACCGATGCCCATGGCCTTGTCCTCCTTGTGGAGGACACCAAGGTCAAACGCGGTCAGCGCCACGACAAGGCCGAGGAAGGCCAGCCAGAACCACGCAGGCGTGCCCAGCCAGTCTGCAAAAAGGAACTCCATCAGTCAGACTCCTTGTGCCCCCGCACGTCCCGCAATTGCCTCGGCAATGCCTGGAGCGCGGGGCGTTCCTCTGTGTCAGACTGTTGCCAATGACGCCGGAAAACCTGCGGCTTCCGGGCGGCGCAGGAGCAGCGCCGCAAGCCGCGCCTTCACGGCGTTCTTGAGGCTGCGCAGTCGCAGCACATCAAGCGGGTCGCGCGCGATGCGCAGCGCATCGTCAAGCTTCTGGTGGTGTTCGAGCAGATGGAAGTAACGGTCAGACATCATGAAAACCCTTCGAAAGCAGTTGCGTTTCGATCGGGAGATGCCGCGCGCTGGACCCACTGGTCCGGAAGGAGGGGGATTGAACCCGGACCCAGAGCATCGGCATCACCCGATGCGGTCCGACATCACGAAGCGAACTGCCACAATGGCCAGAACGCCGCGCCAGAGGGGCCCGGTCCGCCCAAACAATGTGGAGTGATTCGCTCTAAATTGCAAGAGACATGTTCAAAGCACTGTTCAGGAAGGCTTCCCTGAGATTGTCGACCGTCAAGCCGCTGCTGGAAACTCTCGGACCGGTGGGTATGATCCCATTTTCTGCCAGCCAGTTCTGGTCGCGGATCGAGCCCGGCTACACCATCGCTCGAGACACGAGGTCGAGCGATGCCAACCTTACGCAAACTCCCGGGCTACCAGATCCAAGCCTTCTGACACAGCGGCCTGAGATATCCCGACTCCCACGTCACGCGCATGCAACGCCCAATCGGAAAGCGCTGCACGAACGTCGTCTAAGATGGAAGCCGTACGCTTCGGCGAAACCCCATGGACCTTTGCGAGCTTCTCGACATGCTCTCGGGTGATGGTGCGACCTTCGCCCAAGACGGCCATGTAATGCTCGCCGCCGGGGCCGTTTGAGAACGTGAGGTCGAAGGCCGGCGCGAGCCGCCAGTCTCCCAGATCATTCATGAGGTAAGCATGCTGGCGGACATGATCATCCCGGTTTCGCGCAAGCACGTTGAAGACCATGCGCCGGAAGGCCTGCTCGACGTCCGCCATGCTGTGGGTGATGGCCAGGGTCGCCTTCAGGAAACCGTCATAATCGACGCTGGGCATATGCGACGAAGCTTCAAGCGCTCCGCCGAGGCTGACCATGTGCAGCCGCTTGCCCGGTGCCGGT
Organism: Novosphingobium sp. THN1; assembly: GCF_003454795.1. Classification (GTDB taxonomy): domain Bacteria; phylum Pseudomonadota; class Alphaproteobacteria; order Sphingomonadales; family Sphingomonadaceae; genus Novosphingobium. The sequence goes on along the minus strand of NZ_CP028348.1, from coordinate 1,139,336 downwards.
CGGTCGAAGCGCCTTGTCGCGAAATGACCCGGACCGTTCGCCGCCGGGATCAATCGCGTCTCCGCCATATCGATGCCTGCGGCGCGGGCCATCCGGGCGTAGGCCTCTTCCAACGGCCCGATATCGGCAGGGTCATTGGTCGCTGCAAACTTGACGATCCATTCCTCACCCGCGCTCTTGTTTCCCGCCGCAGGGAGCTCGTCTCCGGCAGACAGCAGGCCGTCCGCGTCGATCGCCACGTGAACTTTCGGCCGCGCTCCGCCAGAGCCGCCGCCCAGGCGTGCCAGCAGCGCTTCGAGCTCTGTCTCCTCGCCGAGCAGAACCTGGCGCGATTCATCGGCCAGAGCATCGAGATCAATGGTACCTGAAGCCTCGAACCCAAACGATTCGGGCTGGAAGACGAGGGCGCCCCGACCTTTTGTGCCCACAAGGGCGAGCCGGTCGACTGCATTAAGGTCTTCGAACCGGTGACCCATCCTTTGGAGGCGCCGCTTCAACAGCAGCATGCCCCAGGCGTCGGGCAGGCAGTCTGAAAGGAAACCGTGAAGGCCTTCGAACATTCGGCTGCGGGCAGGGTGCAGGCCGGGCTCAGCCGGATAGTGCAGTGGAGAGATCGGAAGGCGCGCAGCGATGATCTCTCCCGACCATTCGAGCTGAGCCAATCCGCTCGCCATTGTCAGCCTGCCGACAGAACGCGGCGCTGCAGTCTCGTCGGTCAGCAGTCCAATCGCCAAAGGCGTTCCCGGAGCCAGTTTCATGACCCAATTCCGCCCGAGCGCCCGCTGGCACGCTTGCGCTGCCGTTTGGCTGCCTGACGCTGCTGTGCAAGCAGTTCATCCATGCTGGTTGCCGGCACTTGCGGAAACAGCGCGACAATGCCCTCATCGCAGCGCAGTGCGATGGCTGCCCGCACCATATCCTCGATCGAAGCCCTGCCTTCGGCCTCCATTCGCCGCCATGTTCTATGGGCCACGCCTGCTTTGGCAGCGGCCGCTTGCTGGGTGAGGTCAAGCGCCAGTCGGCGGGCCTTGATCCGTTTGCCGAGGCCTGTCAGTTGATCATGAAGCGTGAAAAACATGGCCATATATGGCCTATATTTGCGCTGAAGTCAAAATAGGGGCCATATTTGGCTCATGAGCGAGGTTCCGCAAGACGCCGAAGAGGTGTTGGCTTTTGACGGTGAAGTTCGTGGTAACGTTCCGGACGACCGCCCGATAGGCCGCAGGATGGATTCCGGAGAGTTTATAATCCCCCGAGCGAATCGTGAAATCAGTCCTTTGGCTGCCTACGTGAAACATTGCGCGACGAACTAAGGGGGCGCTATTCCTCCTGTATTGAAAATGGATCGTTATCACTACCCTATTCATATGAGATTGGCCCGGCTATCATCGCCGACATGCGGAAAAGCCCGCCCGCCACTCTTGCCAGACGTGCGATGATCAAGCGTGCCGTCGAACCAAGCGACCTTGTGGCTGACGTGCGCACGCTGGTCGGCGCCGGCGTACGCATTGACGAGGCGCTGCTCGATGCCGCCATGCGCGGGTGGTCCGACAACACCCGCCGCGCCTTCCGCTCGGACCTGACCCTGTGGGGGCAGTGGTGCAGGGGGCGGCAGGTGCAGCCCGCCGGGGCCGGTCCTGCTGACGTTGCCGCCTGGATCCGTGCGCTGGCCGGAACCGAAGCGACGGACCTCAAGACACGCGCCATGGCGACGATCGAGCGTTACCTCGTACACGTGAGCTGGGCCTACCGCATGGCGGAGCTTACCGATCCGACATCAGACCCTCTCGTCAAATTCGAGCGCCAGGCGGCGCGCAACCATCTCGGGGTTCGCCAGCGACAGGCTCGCGCCATTCGCTTCAAAGGCGACATTGCCGATCTCGACAGCCCTGCCTCGGGCGTTTGTCTGGCACACCTGCTCAAGGCGTGTCGCCGCGACGAACTCGGTTTGCGCGATGCCGCGCTGCTGCGCATCGCCTACGACATCGCCGCCCGGCGGTCCGAGCTGGTCGCGATCGATGTCGCGCATATTGAAGGACCGGACGGGGAGGGGGCAGGGCTGCTGCACATCCCCTCAAGCGCAGGAAGGCGCTGAGGCATATCTGTCACCGGCGACCATGGCTGCGATCGCGCGCTGGCGTAAGGCTGGCGAAATCGACAAGGGACCATTGCTGCGACGGGTGACGACGCATTTCGATGGGTTTGTGAAAGCAATCGGGACTGAGCGTCTGAATCCCAACAGCATCACGCTGATATACAAGCGCGTGGTACGCGCCGCCTGGGAGAAGCGTGTGCTTGGTGGGATGGGAGAGGTTGAGCTCGAGCGCTGGCTCAAGAGCGTGTCGTCGCACTCGATCCGCGTTGGTGTTGCGCAGGACAATTTTGCAACAGGGGAGGGGTTGCCAGCAATTATGCAGGCTTACCGGTGGCGCGATGCGCGAACCGTTATGCGATACGGTGCTAAGCTGGCGGTAAAAAGCGGAGCGAGTGCGAGACTGGCCAAGCTCTTCTCGGATGAATGACGCACCTTGCGGACTGACCGGAAGGGCGGCTTATACCAAGGTGCATTGATCAGTACCCATGCGCCCAATGGCGCATTCCGATGGACGTGATGCGCCAAGGCTGATCGACGAGCTTGTTCCATGCGAAGCAACAATGGTCGACGATGTCGTCGTAGGATTTGAAGATGCGGTTCGACAGCCAATTGTCGCGCATGAACTGCCAGACGTTCTCGACCGGGTTGAGCTCCGGACACCTCGGCGGCAGCGGCATCAGCGCGATGTTGGGGGGCACGACCAGTTCGGCCGATCCATGCCATCCGGCCTGATCGAGCAGAAGGACCGCATGCGCCCCGGGCGCGACGCGGAAGGCGATCTCCTCGAGATGCATGCTCATCGCCTCGCTGTTACAACGGGGCATGACGATGCCGGCAGCCTTGCCTTCAGCCGGACAGATCGCGCCGAACAGCCATGCCGAGGAGCGACGCTGATCCTTCGGCGCTGATGGTCGGGTTCCGCGCTTCGCCCAGCGCCGGGTGAGCTTGGTCTGCTGGCCGACACGGGCCTCGTCCTGCCACCACAGCTCTATCGGCGTACCTCTCGGGAGCCGCCACATGATTTGCGCCAGACGGGCGACGAACCTTTTTTAAAATCGGCAATGTCATCGCTCTTCTGGCCACGGTGGCGTGGCCGGGCCGTGAGCTTGCGGTAGCCCATAGCGCGAAGCTCGCGCCCGAGGGTATGGCGTGTGACCGACAACTCGAACTCGTCCCAGATCCACTGCGCCAGATCGCACAGCCGCCAGCGTACTACCCCATGCGCTGCAGGAATTGGCCCAGCCTCGACGATCTCGGCAAGCCGCGCACGCTGCTCATCGTTCAGGATCGAAGCCCGCCCCGGAGCCTTGCGCGTTGCCAGACCGTCGGGACCTCCCTCGTTGAAGCGCAGAACCCAGTCGCGCACGATCTGCAGCGTCACGCCGGCAATCTTCGCCGCTTCGCTACGGCTCCTGCCGTCCAGGATCAGTGCAACAGCCAACAGACGACGGACCTGATCGGCATCGCCACTTCGTCGCGCAAACCCACGCAAATCCGACGATGTGTAGTCAGATCGAACCCCAATCGCTGCCGCCATCGCAAACCTCCATGTGCCTGCAACGTCGAATCAGATTTTCATCCGCTTGGGAATCCCCGGCGTGAGTCAGACTCCGCGCGCCTTGGTATTACTTTCGGATCGTTCAACGCCGACGGTGACTGCTGACCAAAGTTGGACGATACTCCATTCCCGATGAACGTTCGGTACTGATTGAAGCTGCCGTTCGCGCCGGTTGAAGCAGTCCATCAGGATCGCAGCTACGCTGATGCGGAGGTCGTCCACGACATCACGTCTTCAAACTGCTGGGAACCAGCCAATAACGATCAGGTCCGTCCAACATGAATTTGCAAACCCAGCCATCTGGCGAGATCTGGTATCCGGCGGATCAGAAGCTTCTCGAGAAGCGCCACCACCACGAGCGAGAGTGCCAGCAGCGGTAGCACTGCTGCCAGAATGAGCAACATTGGCACCAGCTTGGCCATCACGTTTTCCTTAGGCGTCGGTGGTGCGCCAAGGCCTTGATCGGGCTTGCGTTTGCGCCACATCACGAATCCGCTGATCGCAAGGGTTGCCAGCATCAGCGCGGTGAACACGCCGATCAGCTGATTGACCCAGCCGAACAGCTGCCCTTCGTGCCAGGCAACGCCATATCCGACTACGCGATCTATAGGGTGGCCATCGGCAAAGGTCTCACGCGACAATTCTTGGCCCGTCTGCTTGTCCAGCGTGATGGTGGTGCGCAAGGGCCGGTTCTGGCTGTCTGATCTCAAGGTCCAGTTCTCGCCACCCTTGCGTCCGAAACGCCCCGGTGCTCCGGGCGGGGTGATGACCGCCGGGAAAGCGAGGTGCTCGCGCTGCGCCAGTCGGACCACCTCAGACAGGGTGATGGCTGGTGCCATGTCGGCCATATCATGATCCATACCGGGTATGTGGCCATTCATGGCCATCATTGCCGCATGATCGTGTTCGGCATGTTCTTTGTGCTCGTCGGCGGACGGAGCCGCGCCGCCGATTGTCCAGTCCTGCTTTCCTTTCACCCAACCCATCTCGGCGCGCACGGCCTTGAAGGCACTGCCCCAGACATCGGCCCAGGGCAGACCGGTGAGGAGCAACACCATGGCAAGGCCTGATACCCAGAACCCGGTGACGGCATGCATATCCCGCCAAGCAGTGCGCGATCCGGCAGACAGGCGCGGCCACAGCACGCCTGCAAGACCGCGACCGCGCGGCCACCACAGATAGAGGCCGGTCAGGATCATGACGATGGCCCAGCTTGCCGCCAGCTCCACCAGCCAGCTGCCGCGTTTGCCCAACAGAAGCTGGCCGTGGATGTCGTGCGCGATTTCCATGATCCGCCATTCGGGATCGAGAACGCCGACGACCTGGCCTTGCGGCGATACGAAGACATCGCGCATCGCCTTGTCCTTGCCGCCTTGGCCGCCTGACAAACCGACGTGTATCATGGCCGCATCGCCCTGCTTTTGCGGCAGGCGATAGGAAAGGAACTTTGCGCCGGGCAAGGCTGCGAGCGCTGCACGCACCTGCGATTCGGGCGTTACCGCACCTGCGGTTGGCAATCCCTGCCAGGCGCGCTCTTCCCAGCGTTCGACTTGCGGTTTGAACAAGTAGGCTGCCCCCGTCAGCGACAGGATAAGCACCATGGGCACAACGAATAGACCGGCATAGAAATGCCACCGCCAGATCGTGCGATAGAAGGCGGCCTTGCGCGAGGTCGAGGAAATCTGTGCTGAAGGGGGCATGGCCGTTACCACTTCGTCTTGAGGTCGACCACAAAGGTGCGCTGCGGCAACGGGTGCGCAACGTAAGCCTTGTAGTTGAACAGGTTGTCGATCCCGGCGCTCAGCTCGACATTGCCGAGCACGGCCCAAGACAGGCGGGTGTCAAACAGCAGATATTCGCTCTGGAAACCGAAAGCGCGGCCACGAACCAGCCCGAACAGGTCGGAATTGGGCCGCGAGCCATAGCGCCAGCCAAGCGAGGCTTTGACCGGTTTGGCCAGTTGATAGCGGATATTGCCGTTGGCCCGCCATTTCGGGATGCGCGGGAATTGCATGCCTTCTGCAGCGGGATTGGCATCGTTGCGGATCGTCTTGGCGCTGATCCATGCCACATTGGCGTCGATATCAAGGCCCGGCAGGATGTCGCGTGCTTCTGCGATCAGTTCCAGTCCGTACTGCTCAACTTCGTCCACGTTCTTGAAGCTCGAGATGACCGTGCCGAACTGGTTGAGGCCGTTGAAGCTGAAGACTGCATCGTCGATCATCTGGTAGAACGCGCTGCCGGTGAGCCGCACCTTGCCTGCGTCATACCGGAGGATCAGGTTGGCATCCTTGGATTTTTCGGCCTTCAGGTTCGGATCGAAGCTTTGCGGATCGATGGCCTGCGCGATGTCATCAAAGCGGCCCTGGAACAGTTCGCCTACGGTCGGGAAGCGCGTGGCCAGCCCGAGGCTTAGCTGCACATCAAGGCGCGGTGCCAGCTTGCCCTGCAGGCTCAGCTTGGGGCTGAAGTTGTCATCGCTGCGGCTGGGATAGCGATCATCCTTTCGCACCCCGGCAAAAGGCTTGGCAATGCCGCCATCGAACGCCCGCCAGCGATCATAGCGGACACCACCCGTCAGCACCCAGTCCGCACCAACATCGATTGCGTCTTCCAGCCACAGCCCCCAGAGGCTGGTCTTACCATATGTTGCGGCGGTGAAGACGGGTGAGCTCGCCTCGCGCCAGTTTGCGGTCGAGAAGGTGTCAGTCGAGGTTTCATAGAGATTGGCATTGGCCCCGAACGCCACCTTGTGCGCACCAAGCCGGCGCTCGATCACCAGGTCTCTGGTATACCAGCCCGGCGTGTTGCCCAGCGTATTGGTGCCCGCGCCATTCGCTGCGCCCGTGGCATAGTTGGTCGATGTCCGACCATCCTGATCGGGAATCCAGAACCGCGAAAGATTGAGCGCCACGTCCCAGCCCGCCAGCGGACCCGCCAGCTTGAGCCCGGCAAGATACTCGGTCCGCTCCGATGTCGACAGTGTCAGCCCGGTCGCGTTCCAGGTCTTGCCCCCGAAGGTCACGCGGCCTTGGTAGACCGGCGCGCCCGTGGTTGCATTGACGAGGAAACTGCGCGTGTCGGTCAGCACCTGCTTGCTCTTCCACAGCACGCCCAGTGCATCGATGGTCCAGCCACCTGCTGTTTCAAGACCCACACGCAGGCGAACCTGATCCTGCGTCACATCGACCGGCGAAGCCGCGCCGAATACAGGCGTTGCGAGCCGCGGATCGTCGAACGCACCTGTCACCGCTGTTGCCGCGCCGCTTCCGGTGGCGGCGGTCAGCAGGTTGTAGGTCATCGACTGGCCGGTGTTTTCGAAATGCCGCCCGGACAGGCGGATCGAGAACGGGCCGTCCTTCTGCTTCCAGTTCACGCCACCTTCAAGGCTGTAGCCCATGAAAGTCTGGTCGAAGCCATATTCCTTGAACGGCATGATGAAGGTCTGCGCATTGGCATAGGCCGAAGTTTCGGTCGGCTCCTGCGTGGTCACCGAAATCACGCCGCCCATCGAATTACCGCCGTAGCGCGCGGAATAGGGGCCGTAGACAATATCAAACTGGCGCACCTCGGCAGGGCCGACCACGTTCCACTTGGGAGGGAAGTCGAAGCGATTGCCAAGGAAGTTGGAGACGACAAAGCCGTCGACCATCACGATCGTGCGTGCCGATTGCACGGTGTTGGCCCCGCGCATGGCCACCACGGCATTGTCATCACCGGCGAACCGCTTGCGCACGAAGAAGTTCGGCGTGTACTTCATCAGGTCTTCGACGTTGATCGCATTGATCGAATCGAAGTTTTCCTTGTCGAGTGATACGGACAGTCCGCGCGGCACGACCGTAATCGGCGCATCGGTTTGTCCGACGACGAGAATGGTAGCTCCATCGGCGTCATCTGCCGCAACCTCTTCGGCAGGAGCCTGTCTTTGTGTTTCACCCTCTGCAGCCAGAGCGGGGGCTGAAACGGCGAGCGCTGCGGACAGCGCAATCCATGAACTTCGCATCAAGTTTTCCTTGAATATCAAACTGGTCTTGATGTGCAAAAGGTGCGCCGCAGTCGCGCTCAGCCCGCACGATCTGGTCTATCGCAGACCAACCACGAGGCGGCAGTAGCGGCGCATGATCTGTCAGCCCGCAGCAGCGGGTCAGATCGTCAAGCCAGTGCGGGAGGTCCGCGCAAAGGAGGATGGAGATAGGCTGGCCGCCTTGGGCAGGCCACGCTCACCGGCGCGAAAGCGAGCGCCAGAATAAACGCAAGTGCCAGCAACAGCAGCGCCGGATCGGCCCCTCCGATCAGCGCAGCGTTGAGCGATGCGAACGCGCAGGTGCCCTGCTGCTTGCCATCAGGCTCGCTTTCGCCCCCTGACTTCGCCGGGATCACGATCTGAGTCTTGGTCACTGCACCAAGCGAATCCTTACACACCGCGATGGTCAGGACTTTGGCGTGTAGATCGATCATCATGCCCGATGGCACGACAACCTTCATGCAAAGCGTAATCACGGCCAGGGCTAGGGCCGCAACACGCCAACGCATGATAAAGGTTCGCATCGTTCGCACGTGCGGCGCGCTAGCCAGTGGCCAGCATTTTGTCACGCCAGTATCGCATGCTGCTCGTCAAAATATCAGCGTTCGATTTGATCGCCGATCTTAGACCGAAGCCGCTGAAGATTTCGGCAAGTAAGGCTCATCCCGCGATCGTTTGCAGCCAGAGCAGGAAGCGGCGAACGCCTGGTATTGGGAAAAGCCGAGGCCTAAAGTACTTTTTGAACGCGGCCGCTTTGTCCCATTTCCCCCCTTTGGGGCAACCGGCAGCGGGCGACCACAGCACGAACCCGCTCCACGGGAGAGTCGCTTGGGTGCCGTAGCGTAGTATTGTTCAGGCTTTGCGGGCGGCGAAGTTGCCTTGCGACCGTGGAGTTCCTTCAACGGAGAGGAACTCACCATGGATACTATCACGACCGCTTCCCCGACCCATTCGCTGCGTGAGCGGATGTTGCAGGACATGACGATGCCTGGCTTCGGGGCGCACACGCAGAATGACTATATCCGACATGTCCGGAACTTCGCCGCGTTTCTCGGCCGCCCCCGGACGCGGCCACGGTGGAAGACCTCCGGCGTTATCAGGTCGACCAGCACGAGCGCGCCGTGGGGCCGGCCACGATCAATGTGGCCGTGTCGGCACTGCGGTTCCTCTTCGGGATAACCCTCAGCCAGCCGTGCGGCGCCTGCTGGCGCGCTATCTCTATCTGTGCGACGTGCCGTTGCCGGAACCGGGCCTGACCGATGATGAATGCGCCGAGGCAATCGGCAGCCTCTTTACCGACGATGGCCTCTGGCAGGGGTGGGCGGGGCGCACGCGGCGCAGTTCGGCGAACATCGCGGCCCCGACGGCCACGAGGACGCCGCGATCTTCCGGGTCGCAGACATCAGCCTCGTCGGCGACCTCTTCACCCTCGTCCCGGAACTGACGGGGAAGCTCTGAGCGTATAAGCGCTACAACGTCTTGGGTCAGGCGGTGCCGGGCATAGACGCCTAAGCGCCACAGTCGCACCTTGGCAGATCCGTTTCAAAGCACCTATCGTCGTCATCGGGCGCGAACTGGAAAATCCGGGCGAGCGCCCGCCGTTGCCCAAGGTATCTGAATCCTTAAGAGTAGAGTGCGCGACCCTCGCAGATCCTTGAAGCTTGCGCTTCCAGTTGGTTCCACCCGCTCGTAAGCACGCAGTGTGGAAACTAGAAATCTTGGTCATAATTGGGTTGGCTCTGTAAGGACTCACCCCTCTGGCATGCGCTACAACTTCTCAGACTCATTTCTGTTGATCACGTCTGATAGATAACTTATATTGCACGCGTGCGTGGTTCTATTTGGCCAAGCGCGTTGACCAAACAGCCGCAAGCGCTGGCATGAAACCAGCGCCCAGGCGTTGCAGGACGGTTCATCCTGACGGGTTGGGATACGTCTCGGGTGCCGATTGTCAGGCATGCCTCTTTCGATCGTTCGCGAATTTGGGCCCCACCTGATCGAAGCGAAGACGCCAGTCTTCCTGACAAACTGCCTCTCCCATGTCGCACGAGAACTCGGGTTCGATCACTTCGCATTAGCCTACGAACCACGAGTTCGGTTCGAGGAACGAAAATCCATTCTCATGCACAACTATCCTGCAGAATGGGCCGAAGTGTATGTCGCGTTCGACCTTGCCGGACAGGATCCTGTACGCCGTGCCTGTGATCGAGCGCTATTAGGCTTCGAATGGCGCAACCTCGCCAAACTGATCCCCATGACAATTGGAGACCATCGCATGCTGGCTGTTGGCCGTAAGGTCGGGGTAGCTGACGGATATACTGTACCGCGCCACATTCCCGGCGAAGGTACCGGCTCTTGCACTTTCGTGGTCAGTCCCGGCTCAGAACTCCCCGCGAACGGTTGGAAGTAGCTGAATTGTTGGGAGGCATCGCGATAGCGGCAGCGCGCGGATTGACAGGGCTGGGCCAATACCACTGCAAGCCAGCCCTGTCGGACAGGCAACGCGAATGCGTGTTGTGGTCGGCCAGAGGAAAGACGGCGGCAGAAACCGCGATCATCATGGGAGTGACCGATTTCACGGTCCGCAAACACCTCAAGGATGCCAGAGAACGCTACAACGTTCACTGCGGCCAGACGCTGATCCTCTGTGCCCTCTACGATGGGCTGATCAGTTTTCCAGACCTCCTGCGTTGGTGGAACAACCTGCCCAACTGAGTGATTCTGCCGGGAAAGGCAGTTTAGAGTTCCGCCATTCTCAAATCTGGGAATACCGCGAAAGACCGCTCGTTGTTTGGATGCGCCATCCCAATCTGGAGATGGCATCATGCACAATCAAACCGAAGCAGCCTCAGGCCAAGCCCACGCACTTCGTGCGATGTTTGCTGCGCGCAAGCGCGTGTTTATCGACCTTCTGCGCTGGGACCTGCCAGTCCTCGCCGACAAGTACGAGGTCGATCAATTCGACAACCAGCAGGCCGATTACCTGATCCTGCTCGATGAGAACGGTGAGCACCGCGCTTCGACCAGGCTGCTGCGCACCGACGCCCCCACATCCTGCGCGACATGTTTCCGGTGCTATGCCCTGGCCCAATTCCGTGCGGTCCCACGACACGGGAAATAACCCGCTTCTGCCTAGACCTGCGGCTGACTGCTGCCGAGCGCAAGGTCGCGCGCAACGAGCTCGTCACCGCCCTGGTCCAATATGCGCTGAGGAACGGCATCACGGATTATACAGGTGTCGCTGGCCTTGCCTGGTATCGGCAAATCCGGAGATTCGGGTGGCAGTGCCGGGCGCTTGGAGACCCCGTAACCCATGATGGGCAAAAGCTCGTCGGGCTGCATATCAGCGTCGACGGGCATACGCTCGCAGGGGTCAAGCAGGCTGGCTGCTTTGCCGAGCCGACTATCGAAATGCCTGCTGCGACGGGAGGAGCGGCATGACGCCCGTCACAATCGAGCCATGGCTCAATGCGTTGATGGCGCAAGGCTACTGCGTCATCCCGCAGCTTCTTCCGCCACAGACTTTGTCCGATCTGGCTCACGACCTGGAGGACGCGTTCAGAGCCACCCCGTTCGGCCAGGGTCATTTCTACGGCTATCGGACCAAGCGCTTCGGCAGCCTGCTGCGTCGATCGTCCCGCGCTCCGGAAATCGTCATGGAGCCAACGGTGCTGGCCCTGGCTCAAGCACTGCTGGGTTCCGCCTGTGACAGAATCCAGCTCAACGTCGCCCAGGCCATCGCAATCCATCCTGGCGAACTCGAGCAATTCCCTCACTGCGATCAGGACATGTGGGGCGGCGTGAAGGGCGCACACGAATATCTCCTGAACGTGATCTGGCCCCTGGATCCCTTCACGCCTGACAACGGTGCCACCCGGATCTACCCCGGTACGCATCGAAATCCGCCAACGAGTTTCGCAGAGCTTCCAGAGCCCGTCATCACCCAGTGCGAACCCGGTTCTGCCATCTGCTTTCTGGGCTCGACGCTGCATGGCGCCGGCCCGAACAGATCTGACGGGGTCAGGCGCGCCGTCGTCGTCGGGTACAGTCTCGGCTGGCTCAAGCCTTACGAAAACATGTGGCTGGCCTATCCGCCAAAGGTCGCAAGGACATTCTCGCCAGAACTCGCGGCGCTTGTCGGCTATGCCCAGCACCGCCCCAATCTTGGGAACTACGAAGGGCAATGCCCTTCCGTGCTGCTCAATCGCGCAAGGCGGGGCCCGATCGGCGCCGTCGATGCATTGCGCCCCGACCAGGCTACAATGCTCTCGGATTTCGCGCGGGCGCAGGGGGCACAGCGATGAGCCCGGCGCATGTCCTCGAGCCGACATACGCGTCCATCAAGCAAAAGTTGCTGGATGGAGCCTGGCCACCAGGCTCTCGCCTGGAGAGCGGACGGATCGCCGACCTGGTGGGCGTAAGCATGACCCCGGTTCGCGACAGTCTCAATCGACTTGTTGGCGAGCGTTTAGTGGACCTGCAGCCAGGTTTCGGCTTCCATGTGCCGCGGCTGTGCACTTTCGATCTTCGCGAACTGCTCGAGCTCAACCTTGTGTTGGTTCGCCCTGCGATGAAGCGTATGGAGCACGCCGAGCCAACTGAAATCCCAAGCAGAAGCGCCGACCTGGCTCTGCGCTCGCGCGCAGTGTTCAGCTACATCGCCGCCGCCGCGCGCAACGAGGCTCTGACCGACGCAATAGAGTCGCTCAATGATCGCCTTCATCCTTTCCGGCGGATCGAGGCCGAGGTCTTGTGCGACGCTAAACAGGAAGTCGCAGATCTCGAGGCCATGTTGATAAACTCACCCAGTCGGCAAACTGCGGTTGCGATGCGGCGTTATCATCAGCGCCGGATTTCCGCGGCGCCACGCCTCGTTGCGATGTTACAGCAAGTTCATCCGACCAGAAGCTGACGCCGATTGGTCATCGACTATTGCCAAGTCCCTGCAATCGCGCCATCTTCTGTTTAGGCAGCACGAACAGCTGGCATAGCTGCCCGGACTAAAATTCCGCCAGGCATCAAGCACGCCTGTCCTGATGGACCGGTGGTCGGTCATCGCCACGTGAGGCCGGCACAGACCTGACTCCAAACGCAGTCGGCAACGACCTTGCCGGGCTGCCAGGATCATGCCGGCTTCGGTGCCAAGGTGTCTCCTACCAGATTTTCGCCTGCGCTGATGTCGCCACGCGACAGCACGCTCGACCAGGCGTACCGCGAAGAGCAGGCCAGGTTGAAGCGCTACTTCGATTGGAAGGCAGGGCCAGACGCATCCGCAGACCTGGTCCAGGATGTCTTTGTCAGAGCCTTGGGCAGAAGTCAGAGTGAGCGCCTAGAGAACCCCGCAGGCTATCTCTGGCGGATTGCCCAGAACCTCTTGATTGACACGTTGCGTGTCCGAAAGCGGCGAGGGCCGCAAGTCCAGTTCGACGAAGCGCAGCATTCGCCCGATCTTGCCGATCAGGCAGCGATCCTTGAAGCTGCCCAGTTGCAGTTACGCTACGAGACGGCACTGGCGGCACTCCCCAAGAGGACGCGCGACATATTCCTGATGCACCGGGTCGATGAGCTGACCTATCAGGAGATAGCTCTGGCCACAGGCCTCACCCCTGCGGGGGTCGAATATCACATGTCGAAGGCGCTTGCACATCTTGCCAAACGTCTCGCAGTGCACAGGTGAGCCTTCAGCGATGAGTGGTGAGGGGGAGCCGACAGCGAACGCAACGCGGTCGCCACCGACGAGGCCGCGCTCTGGTTTGTCATATTGCGGGGGCCTGATCCAGATCGACACCGTGCCAAATTCGAGAAATGGCGCGACGCAAGCGAATTGAACCGGGCGGCGTTTGAGCAGGTAGCTGCCACATTCGAAGGAGCGGAGGTTCTCAAGACGTCGGCCGACCAGCGGCATCGTCCGCTGCCGCGTGACCGTCGGGATACCCGCTCGTGGGTCCCGGTCGCACTTGCCGCAAGTGTCGCTGTCACCCTTGTCGCGGGGGCTGCCTGGGGACCTCTACTCAGTTTGCAACAGCAGGCCTCAGGTGGGCGTGCCACCACGTTCGCGACCGACCATGGCTCAATGCGCACGGTGCAACTAGCGCAGGGTGCAAGTCTCGCGCTGGATTCTGCGACTGAAGTGCGCCTCGAGAACCAGGACGGGGATCCGGTCGTCACCGTGGTCAAGGGACGTGCCCAGTTGCGGTTTCGCGGCAGCACCACTGAATGGTTGGTGCGTGTGGGCGACAGCGAGATGACCTCGCGAAACGGCATCTTCGACGTGAGCTGGCGCGGTGAAGATGCGCCGTCTGTGCAGCTCTATGCGGGAGAAGCCAGAACGCGGCCCGTCATGCAAAGTGCAGCCTACTTCGTCAGCGGCGAGCCGCTTCCTGTCGGCCGGGCAGTGCGGCTTGCGCGAGGCAGGGCCGAGCCGCTGCGGCCGCGCTATGCTGCGGATGAGCGAGACTGGCCGCAAGGGTGGGTGCAGTATCGCAGTGTCCCTTTGTCTGACCTGGTGCATACCGTAAACGGCTACGCCGGAAAGCCCATCATTCTTTCGGATCCTGCGCTTGGCAGCCTTCGCATTTCCGGCCGCTTCCGGATCGTAGATCCATCCGCGGTCGCCCTAAACCTGGGGCGCGTATTCACCCTGAGGATCACGGAACGCCCCGACGGATTCTATATCGATCGACCCTGAAAATTTATTTGCAATTGCAACTAGGGTCCCTGCAGGCCCCGACGTCATTGCCCTCATCGCCCGGCTGCTCTCGCGCAACCGGGTCAACGAGAATGAGGGAACTATCGATGACCTGCTCACCCCTACGGCTTGCCAGCTTACTTGGCGGCGCATGCATCCTGCTGACGGCCATGCCCGCTGCGGCGCAAGAGGCACGCTATGATTTCGAGATTTCCGAGACTGACCTCGGTGCAGCGCTCATGGCTGTAGCTGCCAGGGCAGGGTGGCAGGTCTATGCTCCGGCCGATGCCGTCAGCAGCCGTCGGGTCGAGCCCTTGCGCGGCACCATGACAGTCGAGGACGCCGTAGCCAGGCTTCTGTCAGGAACCGGGCTGCGGGCAAGTTTCTCGAACCGCACGATCGTCATTACCATGCCCGACAAGGCCGCATTCCCCGCTGATGCCGATGCGCCGATTGTCGTCACGGGGTCCTTGATCCGTGGTGCCGAAGTGGCAGCGCCGGTGATCAGGTTATCGCGCGAGACCATCGTCGCTGCTGGGCAAACCGATTCTGGCGAAGCCCTACGTGCGATCCCGCAAAATTTTGCCGGTGGCCAGAACCCGGGGTCGGAACAGGTGCGGGCCTGATCAACACCAACGTCAACTCAGCAGCGAGCGCGAATCTGCGAGGCCTCGGACCAGACGCAACCCTGACGCTGCTCAACGGCCACAGGCTGCCCTACGATTCGGCTTTTGGTGGCGTCGATATCTCCGCCATACCGGTTGCGGCGCTCGAGCGCATCGAAGTCGTGCCCGATGGTGCCTCGGCCCTCTATGGTTCGGATGCCGTAGCCGGTGTCGTCAACGTGATCCTGCGGCGTAACTACAGCGGCCTTGCAACGTCCGCCCAGATCGGCGCCGCAACCAATGGCGGCTATTTTCGCCAGCAAGCCGATGTCGCGGGCGGCACGCAATGGTCCTCCGGCGGCGCCATGCTGGCTTATGACTATGCGCACAATTCCGCGATCTCTGCGGGGCAGCGCAATTATGCATCCTCGCTCGACGCCAGGGCATCGTTGTACCCTGAGCAAAGGCGCCACGCCGCGCTGATGACGCTTCACCAGGATTTGGGTGAGCGCCTCACCTTCAGCATGGATGTGCTCTATTCGAGGCGGACATCGCGTACGATCGGCGGTACCGCATCTTCGCGCTATCTGTTCGCGCCGCGGGTCACCACGTTTTCCATCGCGCCAGAGCTGCGATTGGAAGCAGGAGGTGACTGGAGCATCAAGCTCTTGGGAGCCTTCGGGCGCGACCGCACCCGCTACCATACCACCTTCACCCCCTCGGGTAGCATGCCCACGGTAACCCAGGGTTGCTACTGCAACGATGCCACTTCGGCAGAAGTCAACGCGACCGGCCCGCTCTTCGCACTTGCCGGTGGTCCCGCTCGCCTCGCCATCGGCGGCGGCTATCGCGACAATGGCATGAGCTTCACGCGGGTTGTCGGAGCGACCTTGGCCCAGGCCTTCGATGTGTCGCGCCACAGCGTCTATGGATTCGGGGAAGTGTTCCTGCCCTTTGTTTCTTCAGAAAACGGCATCGCCGGGATCAACCGGCTCAGCCTGTCAGCCGCCATGCGCTACGAAGACTACCCGGGCATGGCGCACGTTGCGACGCCGCGTCTCGGGCTGATCTACGCGCCAGTGCGCGACGTCACCTTGAAGGCCTCGTGGGCGCGCTCGTTCAAGGCGCCAACGCTGTACCAACAATATGTCGGGTACCAGGCCTATCTTCTGCCTGCAGCTGCCTTCGGCGCCGGCACCGGCGCCCAGACGGTTCTCTATACCAGCGGCGGCAATCCTGTCCTGAAGCCCGAGCGGGCGCGTTCGTGGACGGCCGGGTTCGTGATCAGCCCCGCTGCTTTGCCCAACCTGACCTTCGAAGCGAGCTATTTCGACATCCGTTATCGCGACAGGGTTGTCCAGCCCATTGCCGGTTCGATAGCAGCTGCCTTTACCGATCCTGCGTACGCTTCCCTGATCGATCGCGATCCCGCTGCAGGTCGACTGAGCCAGCTCATAGAAGGGGCACAGCTCGGTCTGCAGAACTTTACGGGCCGCCCCTATGATCCCGCCGCGGTCGTCGCGCTGGTCGACAATCGCAATCTCAATGTCGCCATCCAGCACATCAAAGGGGTCGATGCGTCTTTCAGCTGGCACAAGGACCTGGGATCGGATCGTTCGCTCACGGCCAATCTTGCCGGCTCGTGGCTCGACAGCGGCCAACAGGTCAACGCGGCGTTGCCCGAGGCCGATCTTGCGGGAACCCTGTTCAATCCGCCGAAGTTCCGCGGTCGCGGCAGCGTCGCTTACCAGTCGCGTGAGGTTCTGGCCTCGGCCTATGTCAATTACACCGGTGCACTTGCCGACCGCCGCTTCGCGACGCCTGTGCGCATTGCACCACAAGCAACAGTCGATCTTGCGCTGCGTTATACCGCGATTGCAGGTGCCGGTGACGAACCAGGTCTGGCCCTCTCGCTTGTCGTCAACAACGTCGCCAACAAGAAGCCGCAGATCATTCGCACGACGGGGCCGACCGACACGCCCTATGATTCGACCAACTACTCCCCGATTGGCCGATTTGTGGCCCTCGGCTTGTCGAGGCGGTGGTGATGCTGAACAGTGCAGCGCTCATGTTGGCTCAGGCTGTCGTGCCTGGGCCTTCCGTCCCTACAACGGGTGAAGCAGTCGATCCTTGTCTGTCGCTTGAATCAGAGGCCTTGGGGCCCGGTGAGGAAATGAGGACCGAGCTCACTTCAAGCGATTTGGCGACTGTCGCCGATATCGGGCGTTCGGATCCCAACGAGTCCACCAGCCCATTTGGGGTATCGCCCGACGGGAAGCAGATCGCCTTCCTTGTGCGCCGGGCCAATCCGCGAGCCAATGCCTTCTGCCAGAAGTTGATAGTCGCGAGCCTGGCCAGGGAGGGAGCGCCGCCGCGAGAAGTCGACCGCGGCGGCGCTTTCATCCGGGCAACCTTTGCCTTGCGCAATTTCCCTGTTGTCGGCGCGGGGTACGCTCAGGTCATCACCCCGCGCTGGTCTCCGGATGGCCAGCGTATTGCCTTTCTCAAGCGTATCTCGGACCAGACCCAGGTCTGGACCGTGAACGTGGCTGGCAACGCTCCGGCGAGGCAAGCAACGGCTCTGCCCGACGATGTCGAGGACTTTCGCTGGAGCACAGACGGGAAGGCACTCGTTGCGCAAACGCGGCCATCATTGCGTGAAACGAACGCGCGGATTGGAGCTGAGGCGCGGACGGGTTTTGTGTTCGACGATCGCTTCTCGCCGCAGTTTGCGGATCGTCCCTTGCCCACAGGGCCGATGGTCATGTCGTATACCGCGGTAGACGATGCTGGTTTTGTGCGCCCTGCCACTGATGCCGAAATCGGTGCCTTCGGGAACCAGCGCGCCACTCCGGGCGACGAAATCCCGGTCGGGGCGCGGGGTTTTACAAAGAGAGGGGATGGCGGCGCCGCCTGGATAGAGAGCAAGGCCCCCGGTCGACTGATCGCGCCGACCCGCCTTGTCCTGCGACTGCCAGGCGGTGCAACCCGGCTTTGTGACACGGCGCTCTGCGACGGCGCGCGGCACCTGTGGTGGGCAGCCAATACTGGGGACCTCTACGTGCTGCAGAAGACCGGATGGGGGCAGAGCCAGACAGGCTTGCTGCGTTGGAACGTGTCCTGGCCTCGCCCAAAACGTGTTTTCGTGACCGAAGATGCTTTGATCGGCTGCACGATGTCTGGACCCGAGCTTGTCTGCGCGCGCGAGGGTGCCGCGCGACCCCGCCGCCTCGTCGCGATTGATCCTGCGACGGGTCGGGAGCGCCTGATCCACGATCCGAACCGCGACTGGTCAAGGTTCACACTCGGCGCGGTCCAGCGGTTACGGTTTCGCAATACCTTTGGTGTGGAAAGTTTTGCCGACCTCGTGCTCCCGCCGGATCACGGGCGAGGGCAGAAGCACCCCTCGTTGTCGTCCAGTACGGCAGCGACGGATTCCTTCGCGGCGGCACCGGTGATGAGGTCCCTGTCCAGGTGCTCGCCGCGAAGGGATTTGCGGTGCTGAGCTTTGCCCGTCCAGACTTTCCGGCCTGGGTCATGGAGGCAAAGGACGAGCAGGAACTGCGGGCGCGCAATCGTACCGACTGGCTCGATCGCCGAAGCGTGCAGTCCTCGCTCGAGATGGCCATTGCACAGGCCCTCGCCACAGGCGCTGTTGATGCCGACCGGATGGGGATCAGCGGGTTCAGCGACGGGACGTCCACCACCCAATGGGCGCTGATCAATTCGAAGCTGTTCAAGGTCGCGAGCCTGGGTGCGTGCTGCGAGGATATGATCTCCTATCCGCTCGCAGCAGGCCCCTATTTCGAGAGGTTCGGGCGCGAAATGGGCTACCGCTTCTTCGAGGGCGACGCCCGGGATTTCTGGAAGCCGATGTCATTGGTACTCAACGCGGACAGGATTGAGGCACCGATTTTGGTCCAGACCGGCGACAGCGAATACGAGGCGGGTCTCGATGTCTTTGCTGCCTTGCGCAAGCAGGGCAAGGCCATCGAAATGATCGTGCTGGAGAACGAGCCGCATTTCAAATGGCAACCTGCGCACCGGCCTGCGATCTACGAGCGTTCGGTCGACTGGTTTCGCTTCTGGTTGATGCACGAGCTGGATTGCACACCTGACAAGGGTGATCAGTACGAGCGCTGGAAGGCCATGCCCGGCGCGCCTCCAGCCGAGGCCCTGCGTTGCGGATAACCAGACGCGGACTGAGGCAAAACACTGCACATCAAGGTTGCCATGAGCGCGCCCAGGCTTCGGCTTCGACAAGATCCAACAGGCGGTAGATGGTGGGCTCTTTTCCATGTGGGTCGCTGGCTATGGCCTGCTCAATCGCGGCTGCATCGAGTAGTCCGTTGGCCCTCAACAGGCCACCGAGAAGCATGTCCCTGATCAGCGTCCGATTGTGCGCGAAGATCACGCGCATGACACTGTCGGGGCCGGCCTTGGACACGCGGCGTACGACCGCGGCGGGCAGTTCTTGCGCGAAGGCAGCACGGGCCAGCGCCCGGTTGATCCCGCCGTGGCACCAGATCCACGTTGGGATCGACAGACACAGCTCAAGAAGGGGTTGGCTCATCAAGGGTGAGAACTGCAGCGGGTCTGCAGGACCGCTGGCGGAATGAATGAAGTTCTGCGTGCGCAGGAGCAATGTCAGGTGATCGATCTTGCCGGGGTGGGTGAGTGGAACCGCCTGCGCCAAGTCCGCAATCACCTCGGGGGTGCCAAAATCGGGCACATCGCTTGCCAGCAATCGCCGATCTGCCGCCCATGCCGCAGGCCGACTTCCGCGGCGCGCCCGCATGGACAATGCGCGCGCCATGGCCGGCACGGTCGTTTGCGCGATCCGACACATGTCGAGATAAGTTGCCGCCGCGCCGTGCGACAGGCCCTCGCTACGCCAACGGTCGAGGATCGGCGCCGCAGAATGCAGATAGCAGAACAGATTGTCGCCGCCATTGCCATCGACGACCGCGCTGGCCCCAGACCGGCCAGCGGCTTTGATTGCGTGGCGCCGGACTTCCTGCATGAACGCCTTGCCAGAGGGGCGCGCCAAGCCCAGCGAAACCGGAGCGGCCAGATCGACCCTTTCGGGAGTGTAGCAAGCCTCGAAGCATTCGACGCCCAACGCATTGGCAAGCATCCGCACAGGCACGCGCTCGTCGCCGCTGGGATCGCCCGTTGCAATCGTCAGGCAAGCGAAGTCCTGACCGACGGTCGCAAGCGCGGCGGCGATCAGCGAGGAATCGACTCCGCCCGAAGCCGATACCAGCAGGCGGCCAGATACGCTTCCCCACGCTCGCATGACGCGTTGCGCCGTATTGCGCAATTCAACGGCCAATTCGTCAAAGGCTTGTGTCTCTTTGTCCGGCATGAATTGGGTAGCATGCCACACGGCTACCGACGTTGCGCCTTCGTTGGTCCACGACGTCATTTGTCCGGCGGGCAGTTCTTCGATGCCGGCAAGGCAGGTTCGCTGATCGCGCCAATCTGGCCGTTGGAGATGTGAAGCCAAGTCATGCCAGGAAACACGGGGTTTCGGGGAGCAATGCGAATTGAGCAGCGTGAGATCGCTCGTGCAAGCCTGACCCTCGGCGATCTCCGATCGATACACTGGGAGCAGTCCGGAAGGGTCCGGGTAAACGCGCAAGTGCAGTCCCTCGACGAGCAAGGCGACGTAGGCGCCCCAACATTGGCTCGTTAGCCATAGCGCGAAGCTTGATGGGTCATGACGCTGCAGGATATCTCGAGGCAAGCGGGTCACGTGGCGGCCTGTCGTCCTCTCGAAGAGATAGCCGATCACGATGCCGCGTTCGCCAGCGTCAAGAACGTGCTCCTCGTGTTCGGCCCACAGTCGAGGACCATCGGGTCTTGGAACGCGGCACGGTCGACCGGTCGACAACGCGATGCGCTCGATGTTGCCCGCACTCGCTTTCGGCCAGGTCAACAGGAAGCGGACCGGTTTCACAGGATCAGGATCGGTTTGTAGCGTGCCGCCTCTTCCACGCTTTCGTTAAGTAGGAGGTGACCAGCCTGCACCCAGCAATGGGCGGCAAAGGGCCTGAGCTTGACGCCAATGATGACCTGACAAGCGCAGTCCGATTTCGCCATCAAGCGCGCAAGCGCGATCGAGCGGGGCAAGCATCGGTCGACTGCGCTTCGAACAAGCCCAGCGTCCTCGAAGGCCTTCACCAGTGCGGCGTGTTCCGCACCGAAAGGTCTGCGCGCGTGCCGCGAGCACAGCACTGAACGCAACTCTGACAGAACCGTGTGCAAGCCACGTCTGGCCAGCCTGCGCTCGATAGCACGCTGGTCCCAGAGCGCGCGAGCGATCAGGGAAGACGAGAAGCCGCATCCCTGCAGATCGGCGGCTTCTACTGGATGGATTCCACCCCTTGTGCGCGAAGTGGAGCGAGTGAAACGAACTGGTCAAGTCCTGCTGAATGCAACGCGGGGGCAAATGCCACGCCATTGATCAGACTGGCGAGAAAAGCGGCATTGGCAGTTTCCGGCAACCGGAAGTAGTGGTCGCGAGCCAGATCGAGGAACAGCGCCGTATCTTCGATGACGCAGAAGCTCAATGCGGGGAGGGGAGTGGTCATGGGAAACTGCGCCGAAGGGCGCATGCCCTGAAACTGGGACATGCGCCCGAGCCGGTCACTCGGCAGCGATGCCGGGAGGAACCGGAGGTTGCCACCGCTGACGTCGAGTTCGACGATCGCTTGGCCCTTGGTGGTGGTCGAGGCTTCACCCAGATCGATCAGGGTGTCCTCGCGGGGAGTGTTCTCGGTCATGAACTTCATCCTTCTTGGCTAAATGCGACTCCATTGTCGCAGGCCAAGGATGATCCCGACCGGCATTGCCAGCCATTTTATAATGGCTTTATTTTGAGCAGCTTGGGGCAGGGATATGAAATGACCGGGACATGAAACGGATCGTTGGGGACCCACACCGCAGCCTTTAGCTTTTCGGCCTGGACATGCGCAGCGGCGACCCGGTCACTCAGGAGCAGCAGCGCAACGCAAATCAATTGCATCATGGCCCTGCAACTGCCCGGAAGAGAAACACGTTTCTTGATAAATTGCCATAATACAATGCGTTAAACAGAATTCATATTGGTGCATCGCCGGCCAATTGCTGCTAGGCTTGCGGCACGATGCGTACCGCTCTCGATCATCTTCCACCACACAAGCAACGTGAGATCGAGCGCGTCGTCCAGCTTGTTTTCGAGGAGTTTGAAGACAGCTTTGCTCTGGCGCGCCGCGAATGGAAGAAACAGGGCCGGATCCTCAAGGTCGTACTTTACGGCTCCTATGCGCGCGGCGGTTGGGTAGACGAGCCGCACACCGCCAAGGGCTACAAGTCTGACTACGACCTCCTCATCATCGTCAACGATGCGCGGCTGACCGACCGGGTAAAGTACTGGTCGCGGCTCGATGAGCGCCTGATGCGCGAGTACGGGGTGACCGGCACGCTCAAGACGCCCGTCAACTTCATCGTCCACACGCTGGGCGAGGTGAACGATGGGCTGGCGCACGGGCGCTACTTCTTCATCGACGTCGCCAGGGACGGCATCGCGCTCTACCAGGCGGACGAGGAGGAGCTGCATCAGCCTAAGCCCAAGACGCCTCAGCAAGCTGCGGCGATGGCACGAGAGTATTTCGAGGAGTGGTTTCCAAACTCCTTGAGGCGTTTCGAAAGCGCGAAATTTCTGCTGGATAAGGGATATGAAAAGCAAGCTGCGTTCGATTTGCATCAGACCACGGAGGGCCTGTACCACTGTGTTTTGCTCACGGTGACGTTCTACACGCCGCACGTGCATAATCTCGGTTTCTTGCGCACCCAGGCCGAACGGCTCGATCGGCGGCTTGTCCATGTGTGGCCGGCGGACAACCGCAAGCAGCGCGCAATGTTTGTGAAACTCAAGGAAGCCTATGTGAAGGCCCGGTATTCCAAGCATTACCGTATTTCTGGCGAGGAACTGGCTTGGCTTGCTATGCAGGTCGAGGAACTCGGTCGCGTTGTCCACGCAATCTGCTCAGAGCGCATAGCCGAACTCGAAGCGCAGGTCCGGCGGCAGACGGTCTGAGCCGTGATTTCGTTGCTTAGCCCGGACAGCGTTTGACTTGGCTGGCTGGATCGCGTCAGATGTTCCTCGCGCAATTCCTGCCGAGCCGGCACGCCCATGGAGGCGTGTATGTTTCGGTATCTGGCACTTGGTCTGGTGACTCTCGGATTTGCCCCGTCAGCGCATGCGCAATCTGTCGAGCTGATGGTTTTTGCGCCAGCAACATCTGCTAATGTTGACGACCTGCGCAAATCAAAGTCGGCTTCGGGGTCCAGCAGTCCTGTTGACGCGGCACTACGCTTCTTTCTCCGCACCACAGCCGATCCGCGGACGATACCAGCGCAGTATCAACTTGCCTATTTGTCCTGTCCTTCCACGCCATATGTTCCGGCACCTTGGCTCGCTGCCAAGGTCGAACGACGACGGCGGATGCATTACGCCGATATCGTGAGAGCGGCATGCGAACTCGGTATTTCGCCAAGTCTGTTAGAAGCGGTGGTCGCCCAGGAGTCGGGTTACAGGACACTGGCCATCAGCAGGGCAGGCGCCAAAGGGCTGACCCAACTCATGCCCGGAACAGCCGATGCGATGGGGGTTGCAAGGCCATTTGATCCGATGAGCAATTTGCGCGGCGGAGCCCGTTATCTGCGCGATCAGCTGACCCGGTTCCGCAGAATTGATCTTGCACTGGCAGCGTACAATGCAGGTCCAGAGCGTCGGGCGCTCAGTGAAGGCCGCATTCCAAACATCAGCGAAACGAAGGCATACATTCGATCCGTTCTGAACAATTGGGAGAGGATCGCCAAGCACGCTCGTCACGGCGAAATCTTACAGCGACAAACCCGGATGGCGGGCGGTCCATCAACCGGGAGGACGGCTGTCTTGGCAACATTTAAATAGCGGGGTTCCTCCGATGTATGGCGATGATTGCGGACTGACCGGAACGGCAGCTTTAAGTTAGCGAACCCAAGATTACTGCCGTTCGCTTGTAGGGGTGAACCGTGGCTGTCGACGGATATTGCCATTTTGCAGCCGACTCTCGAACGTCTGCGCCGCCCGAAACTGGTCGTTCGCGACACCCCCTAGCTGTCAGGCAGCAGGTGACCTCGTCTTGGTCATCGCTGGTCTGCAATCACGGGAGCTATACTGTGCGCTAATTCTGCACCATGCCCTTCGATCGGCCGTAAGCCCGGCAATGGCACCTGCCAGCCGGCAAACCGTCACGTGCCGGTCGGCGACCTTCGTGCCCCCGCAAACGCCCAATGAAGCGTTCTGGCCATGGCCAAGGCACCACTCCGCACGAGCGGCCGAAGCGGACGGTGGAGCCGCCTCTTGTGCATTACCTGAGCCCAGTCCGGCAGCAAGTCTACGGCGGCCTGCATCAGCAGGTGCTGTGCGGGCGAAGCTGCCAGCGACGGGGATGGCTGCGACAGGACCATCCCGGCAACGGCGTGCGTGCGGCTATCGGCGCGAAGCTCCGGCATGAACTCTTTGATGAGTGCTTCCGCCTCGGCCCGCGATTCCGGCACGGGGTCAGCGCCCATGGCACGAGCGACAAGCCCGGCTTGCTGCACATAGGTGTCCTGATCTGCGTGCGACATACCGGGTTCGCCATAGGCTATCCATGCATCCAGAAAGCCGATCGTTTCACAGACGTGGACCCACGCCAGAAGCCTAGGGTCGCTTGCCCGGTACGGCATACCGTCCTCCAAGGTACCGTGCACATACTCATGCACGGCCTTGACCTTTTCGATCGCCGCCTCGGCAAGCTCGCGCTCAGCGTACGTGGTGATCGCAATGAACTTGGCCGTTCGGCGCAAGCGCCCGAGCATGTCATCGCGAAAGGTGCTGTGCTCCCACACGCCGGCCAGAGCCGCCGGATGCAGCATCTGCAAAAGCAGTGCGGTGACGCCGCCGATCATCATGGTCGTCACATCGCCGTGCACTCGCCAGATGACCGACTCCGGTTCGAACAAGGCATCGCGTGACCGCACGACCGGAGTCTCGCCTTTCCCGCGGTCATTGAACACTGCCTGCACGCGCGAGACGAGGATGTGCCGTAGGAGTGACCCGGGGGAGCGCGTGGCTGGCATGATCAAGTTAATGCCGCCGTATAGCGCACGCCCGCAAGCCGATTTGCCGCCTGCTGTTTGGGTTTGCCTACGATCTGGGCAAGTGCTGCGTCAAGTGTCGGGTAGTCGAATATGAACCCGCTACGCATCGCTGCATCGGGAATGACTCGCTGCCCGCTGAGCAGCAGCTCCTCGGCAAAGCCACCCAGGGCAAGCCGCAAGGGCCACGCGGGCACTGGTATCATGGCCGGACGGGAAAGTGCTGCCGCCAATGCACCGGTGAAGCGCTGGTTGGTGACGGGCTCCGGAGCTACGGCATTGATCGGCCCCGAAAGGTCATCCTGCGTAATGGCATGGCAGATGAGGCGGACAATGTCGTCGCGATGGATCCAGCTCATCCAGTGCTTGCCGTCGCCAAACCGGCCACCAAGGCCGAACTCGAAGGGAGCGAGCAGACGCGCAAGCATGCCGCCGCTACGGTCAAGCACCAGCCCTGTACGCAGATAGACCGTCCGCACGCCATGCCGCTCGGTACGCCTCGCAGCGCGTTCCCAGCTGACGCAGATGCGCCGGGAAAAGCAGGGCGTGCCGGGATCCTCTTCAGTCAACATCTGGTCACCGCGCAGACCGTACCAGCCAATGGCCGAACCGCTGACCAGCACATCGGGCCGACGGTCCAACCGCGCGACCAGTCGGGCAATGGCGTAAGTGGCCTCGAGGCGCGAGCGCACAATGCGGATGCGCTTGGCCTTTGTCCAAGGCGTGTCGGAAATGGGTTCACCGGCCAGATTCACGACCGCATCGATGTGAGCATCACTTGCGATCTCGTCGAGCGAAGTCACGAAGCGAACCGGCCCGGCAGCGGCAAGCGGGAGGGCCTTTGCCCGGTCGCGGGTCAGGATCGTGACTTCATGACCAGCGGCGATCAACGCCGTCACTAGCCTGCTGCCGATGAAGCCGGTACCGCCAGTGACAAGAATGGATTGCTGCGCAGGCAAGGCAAGCGCAAGGCTGGCAGGGTCGCGCTCGGCAAGACGCGCCATACGACGGGCGGCGGCCAGATCGCGCAGCCCCGAGACGATCACGCCAACTGCCGCGATCGCGCAGAATGCGCTCATCAGCCCGTGGTTGACCGGAGCCAAATCCGTCGGGCGCCCCGCCAGTACAACAAGCCAAGGGACAAGCATCGCCAGGATAACACCGTAGTTCAGCGTCAGAAGCGTGTGCGTGACGCGCTCGGTCGCCGGCAAATGGCGGGTGCGATCCTCCTCCACGAAATCCCAGAAGGTGACGAGCAGTTCGACCGCGAGCAGCGCCAGCAAGGCGATCGCCCCCAGGCCCCTGGGTTCGAACCAGCCCAGCGCTGTGAACATCACGGCATAAGCAAGGTTGCGCACCCCATGCAGGGTCAGCTCAACACGTTGTGATGCTCTCCACGCCAAGCGCTCGGTGCCCTCGTGGTGATAAATGGTATCGAAGGCGCCCATCATCATCTGTGCGAAAACCGCGATCCACAGAACGTCAGTCATGTTGCAGCCTTCCCTGATTGTCGGCCTGGTCGCAGAAGCAGCTGTGCTGGTGCATCACCTCGCCCAGGAGCGGATGACGCAGGGCAAGCTTGAACGTGAAGCTTCCACCGCCGCAATCGACATGGTCGATGGTTAGCAAGCCAGGTGCCAGCAGGCGCGGCAGGCGCAGCCGGATGCGCCCGAGTTGCACGAAGTAGTGGTCGCTCGAGAAGCGAATGCCGCCCTCGATCGCGCTCACGCGAAGCGCAATTCCAAAGCCTCCGCCGAGATACTCCTCAAGGCCCGTTGGCCCGGCAAAGCGCTTGGACGAATGGATCACCTGCGGAAAACCGTATTTTCGAGCGTAAACCCTCGTCCAGACCTGTCCGCCGCTGGCGCCGTCCTCGGTGACGCTGACGATCGCGGCAACTCCGCCTTCGCGCTCCAGCGGCAGCGGAGCGCCGATCAGCCGGCATGCCTGTGCCAGGACCCAGCCACAAAAGCTCATCCGGCAGGAGAGGACCTGTCCTGCATAATTGGCCGATGCCCCAACACACAGGCGCTTGCCGAAACGAAAACGCACGGCCTCAGGCAGCGATGCCCAATCCTGCGAGCCGAGCAACTGCCGGAAGCGCAAGTCGATCAGCGCGTCGGTGTCGCCAATAGGCATGCTGACGGCATGCCGATCTCGCTGTTCCCTCGCTAAGCTCTGCATCTCCCCATCTCCTGTATGATTAGTTATTTCTGTATTGAGAGAAACTGGCGGGCAAATTTTCAAGGGCTGTCCTTCGTCGCGCTGCCCTTGCCACCAACGAACTTGAGCAGGCCTACGACCTTCGACCCCAAGCGGATCAGCCGCATGATCTGTTGTGGGGGCACGTGGATCATCTGGTTGTACCAGCCCTCGACCGTGTTGATGAAGTCATGCATCCCATGCAGCCTCTGGCGCACCAGGGGACTGATGCGCGGATCGTCGATACCTTCCATGGCCGCCCGAATTGCGGCCACCATCGGGTCGATCTCGCGTTCCTTGCGCCCTTGCGCAACCTTGCTGGCCATCTGCCACATGTCGGTCTCCGCGACGTAATGATCGCGCCGATCACCCAGCATCGGTACGCGCGTGACCAGCTTCCAGTTCAAGAGCTCCTTGATGCTGTTCGACACGTTGGAGCGAGCCATGCCCAGCTTCTCAGAGATCTCTTCGGCCGTCAGCGGTCGATCGGACAGCAGCAGCAGCGCCTGGATCTGCGCCACCGACCGGTTGACACCCCACTGGCCGCCAAGATCGCCCCAGCGAAGGACGAAAGCCTCGACGGCAGGAGGCAACTTGTCCGACTCGATTGTTGTTTCTGTCATGACAGAAATATCTGCTAGATGCAGATGAAGGTCAAGGGGGTGCGTTTTGATGGTCGAAGTACCGTCTCGTTCTCAGGCGACCATATCTCCGCCGGCCGGCGCGGACGTTAGCTTTAGGCCGTTGAGAGCGCGGCAACGGACTTTCTGCGGTGCACCGGTGATCGACCGCTGCCGACCAGACTTGGCCGTTCATACATGCGCCAGCAAACGTCTCGTTCTGCCGAAAGCTGTCCATCAGTATACTGCGAGCGTAGGTACAAAGCAATTAGCCGGGGTACCGACCGACCGTCAGAACCTGGAAGTACGGTGAGAAAGAGAGCTCGCTAGTCTTCTCTACCGCGCTCGAGAATGATTGCTCGATCGCCGCGATTTGCGGACCGTCCACAGTGGCGGCGACGCTCGCGGTAAGTTTCTGAGCGAAGGTAGACTTCATCGAACTGCTGATGCTCGCCTTGGTGAGTTGGTAACCGGTGATCGAAGTGACAATCGATTTGTCGGGATTGGCTTTCAACCAGGCGGCGCAGGATTTTAGATCTGCGGGAACAGCGTCAGCCTCGAGCCGTCGCGTGAGATCGGTATTAATGCGAATATAGCGATAGACCCCTGTGACATCTACGGCCTTGGTCTTACTGCTGTTGTACGACGCTTCGACTGCCGCCGCGACTTTATCTAGCTGGGCTGCAGGCACGCCTGCTGCCGTTGCGATCGCTTTTGCATCAATTCCACCTTTTGCTTCGAGCAACTTTGTGGCCTTGACGGTGAAATGAACAGGATTGGAGTGAACCTCCTCGAGGTAAGGGATGTTATTGGCGATAGAGTAAGCGCGAAGATTATTGTTAACTTCATTGCCGCAGTAATTAGTGTCGAGTCTCACTGTTTCCGTAAAAATCTTCGCTAGTATCGGATCAATGTTAGGCTTGCCATTCGCGTCAACAGTGAGATCTCGCCCTTGAACTAGATAATAACCGGTCGCATCGTTTGGCTTACTCAAGCATTTATTAGTATCGGCATTCGGACAAATGTCGTTTTTAGATACGTTTACGCCTAATATCTTTACGCTGGCCGCGGCTGGGCCTGACACCCAAGTACTGGCAAGCACGGCAGCGCTTATCGCGGTCATTTTTAGAGAGTACACTGATATCCCCTTTTTCTGGCCATCGGCTTCCTGACTATGAAGCAAGACTAACACAGATTTTTGCCATGAGAAGGCTGAAGTGTATGTCCCATTCAGACAGAAAATTCGGGTTGTGGCCTGCGAATTCGCGAACGCAGCGGCGATCATGACCACTGGTAAGCAGCGATCAATCGAAAGCTGGTGTTGGCATCCGGCAAAGAGCGGCAACGACTTACGGCTATGCTGATTGTCTAGAAACCCCCTTTAGCAATGTCAGCTTTCGATCGCGGCGGGCATTTAGAGGCAAATTTGGGAAAGGCAGCTTCGTCCCAGTCCAAGACTTTCAGCGATTGCCACGGCGTGCTGAACGAACAGCAAAAATCGATGACGTCACGATTGAGCGCGAATGTCCGGGTTTGAGGCGGCACTCGCCGCGAGTCTGTTGCCCATCGAAGGGACGGCAGCCGACCCACTCATGCCATTCCAGGCTAACGCGGGAATGTCAGCTTCGGCCCAAAACTTGCCTCTTGTTTTCGGTGAAATCGATTATCTGCAGCGTCCGAAACCCGGCTTAGCGTCCACCGGGCTTCTTGGCTATCAAGCGTGAAGCTTGATGGCCGCTCGAACATATTCGGGCTTTAGAGGAATGCGCCTGATGGGCTTTCCAGTCGCATCCATGACTGCCGCCGCAATGGCAGGCGAGGCCAAGGCATTAGCGCTCTCTGAGCCTTGGCCGTAAATGCCCACGGTGGGGTTGTCGGTGATTACAACCTTCAGTTCGGGCATCTCAGCCATGGTGAGGATGGGATAGCCAGTCCAATCCTTGGCCGTCACGGCACCCTTATCGAAGGTCAGCTCCTCGTGCAGTGCCTGGCTCACACCCATCAGGCAACCGGCCTGGATCTGTCGGCGCAACTGGAGCGGGTTGATAATGATGCCGACGTCGGCAACGATCGTCATGCGCTCGACCTTGACCTCGCCGCTTGCGGGAATGACCGTCACCTTTGCAGCGCAGGCCCAGTAGCCGTTATCGCGCAGCATGATCGAAACGCCTTGCCCCCTGACCGGATCGCTGCCGTTGCTTCTGGCTTGGGGTGAGGGCGATGGCCGGTTCTCCCACTTCGCTTCGCTGCGCAACCGCTCAAGGATAGCTACGAAGCGCGGGTCGGTGACATGGTCGAGCCTGAACTGGAGCGGATCCCTTCCGGCCAGCATCGCGGCTTCGCTTATCGCGATCTCACGCGGGCAATTCTGCTGGAATTGGATTGGCGTACGCATGGAATGGCTGCGAAGGCCGGCAGCGCCTAAGGCTTCGTTCTGGCCGGGGTGTGCGCCTCCCTTGGCCTGCTCATGCACGGCAGGCACTGCGCCGTAGACCCAGGTGTCGGTGACGTTGAGCACCGTGCTCTGGAAGCCATACCTCGTTTCAGCTGAGGGTGCAGGGATGACCGGCAGACCCGCCAGCAACGCGCCGACAAGGCGATCATCCTGCATTCCGGGTCCGATGTGCGATGCTTCATAGGCTGCCATCCTTCCGGCGTCATCGAGCGCGATGCGGATGTCCGAGATCATCGCCGGTGATTGCGTCGACCATTGCATGTCGTCGGCGCGCATCCATTGCAGGCGCACTGGTCGCCGCAATTCGCGAGAGAGTAGGACCGCCTCGTCCTCGCTTCCGGCGCTGCCTCCGTTGGAGCGGCCATAGTGCCCCGCGCCCGGATAGGTTCGCACCACTACCTTGTCGTCGTCGCTGCCCAGCATCAGCGCGATCATCCGCCGCAAGTGCTGCGGATTCTGGCTATGCGTGTGAAGCCATACCGACCCGTCCTTCCGATAGTCGGCAAGACTGACCATCGGGCTGATAGGGGCATGCTTCTGGTATGGCATTAGATAGCTTGCCCGAAGTTCGCGCATAGTCTTGACCGACGAAGCCTCGCCCTTGTTTGCTCGGCCCTCGCGCGCTGGCGTCGGGTCTTCAGTCGCAATCCTTCGCAAGTGTTCTGTCAAGCGCTCGTTGCCGGGAAGACCTTCCCACTTTGACCACTCGCTACCGTCTGCGACCGACTGTGCAGCCTGAACCGCCTCCCATTCGTCCGGAGATACAACGGCAAGCAGGTTGTCGATGCTTACCAGTCGTGCGCCGGGGAACTGTTTGCCATCGAGCTTACCCGGCGCAATCAGCGTCGATCCCAGCGTAGCCGGATGGATCGTGCGTGCATGGAGCATTCCGGGCAGTGTCACGTCGCCCACCCATACCGTCTTGCCTGCAACCTTGGGCGCTATCGAAGGGTTGAGCACCGGCTTGCCGATGATGGTGTAGTCCTTCACCGGCTTCAGCGGCGGATCGGCATCCACGCGCAGCCCCATCGGCATGGTCAGGTCGCCGGCAATCGGGATGACCAGATGCAGGTCTTCGCCCGCCAGCAGTTCGCCATAGCTTATGGCTTTCGTTGCGCCGGAGATTACGCCTTCGCGAACAGTTAGGCTGGCGCGGGGCACCGCGAGCCTCCTAGCCGCCAACTCAAGCGAAGCCTCACGCATCAATGCTGCGACCTTGCGCAGGTTCTGACCGTAGCGCAGCAGGCCGAATGTGCCACCCCCATCCGGTGTGCGGTCAGTGTCGCCTGAGACCACCTCGGTCATTGCTTCCAGAGGGACGCAGAGTTCCTCCGCTACGATCTGGCGATACGCGGTGTAGATCGTGCTCTGCCCAAAATCGCACTTTCCTGTGCGCAACAGGACGGTGTTATCCGAACGGATCTCGATCCAGCCATTGACGGTAGCGGCTGAATGAGCATGTGAATTGGCTTTGCTGGCGTTTACCCGCGCAACAGCACTGCGACCACCCATCGCGAAGACGGCAGCGAGTGCGCCTCCTGCAGCGAGGAACCCGCGCCGGCTGACACCCATCAAGCGGGCGCCGTGGACATTGATATCGTAGATGATTTTCGCTT
Source organism: Novosphingobium sp. THN1 (assembly GCF_003454795.1). GTDB lineage: Bacteria > Pseudomonadota > Alphaproteobacteria > Sphingomonadales > Sphingomonadaceae > Novosphingobium. The sequence goes on along the minus strand of NZ_CP028348.1, from coordinate 1,107,300 downwards.
CGGACTTCGAGGGTGAACAGATCATGCCGACTCTCCCTGCATCATGAGCTTCGCCGCACGGTGAGCGCCTTCGAGTATTGCGGCATAACTGCCGCAGCGGCACAGGTGCGGCGACGGGCCTGACGTGGTCAAAGCTTCCCGAATGTCCTGATCAGTAGGCTTGGGATTGGCCTCGAGCAGTTCGGTGACCTTGATCATCATGCCGAACTGGCAGATCCCACACTGGGGCACCTGTTCGTCGATCCACGCTTGCTGCACTGGATGAAGCGTGCCTGCGGACATCTTTCCCTTCTGGCTGGCCCAGCGTTGGGGAAGACCGTCCACGGTGGTCACCGGTTTGCCTTCCAGCGCCGAGATAGGGGTCACGCAAGCACGCACTTCCTCGTCGCCCAGCAAGACCGAACAGGCGCCGCACTGGGCAAGTCCGCATCCAAATTTGACCCCCATGACGCCCAGTTCATTGCGCAGGACGTAGAGGAGCGGGGTGTCAGGCGATGCCTTGACCTTACGCTGCTGACCGTTGACCACGATGGTGCTCATGTCGCTACTGCCTTTCCAATTGCTTGCCAGAATCAGAGCCTGTCAAAGACCAGTCGCTGCCTCACCAGCAGGAGTGTAGCGCGCTCCTTCCACGCTTACGGTCGCCAGGAGCGCTTCAATCTCGGCAAGATCCTTAGGCGAGAGGGCGATGTCTGCTGCGCCAAGGTTTTCCTCGAGCCGATGCAGCTTGGTAGTGCCAGGGATCGGCACGATGAAGGGCGCTTTGGCCAAGAGCCATGCGAGCGCGATCTGCGCAGGGGTCGCGCCACGGTCAGCCGCGATTTTCTTCACAAGGTCCAGCAACTTCAGGTTGTGAGCGAAAGCTTCGGCCTGAAAGCGCGGCAGGGTGCCGCGGAAGTCACCTTCGGCCACCTGCTCGGCGCTGGCGATACCGCCAGCAAGGAAGCCCTTGCCGAGCGGCGAATAGGGCACAAGGCCGATGCCGAGTTCATGGCAGGCGTCAAAAATACCGTTTGTCTCCACCTGCCGCGTCCACAGCGAGTATTCGTTCTGAAGTGCCGCTACGGGCTGCACCGCGTGGGCGCGCCGTATCGTGGCGGCGCCCGGCTCCGACATGCCGAAGTGCTTGACCTTGCCCTCTGCGATCAGGTCCCGCACTGTGCCCGCCACGTCCTCGATTGGCACCTTGGGATCGACGCGGTGCTGGTAGAACAGATCGATCGCATCGACGCGCAAACGCTTGAGCGAAGCCTCGCAGACGCGGCGGATCTGTTCGGGGCGGCTATCCACGCCGCGCATTGCGCCACTGTCGGGGTCGATATTGAAGCCGAACTTGGTTGCGATCACGACCTCGTCGCGGAACGGTTCAAGGGCTTCGCCGACCATGTCCTCGTTTGTCCATGGGCCGTAGACTTCGGCAGTGTCGAAGAACGTGACGCCACGTTCAACGGCGGCGCGGATCATGGCAATGCCATCAGCGCGAGACAGATTGCTGCTGTAACCGAAGTCGATGCCCATGCAGCCATAGCCGAGGGCGGAAACAGAGAGGCCAGATTGGCCCAGAGTGCGACTATGCATTGTTCAACTCCTTGAGAAGGCTTAGCCGGGCTGCCGGATCTTGCCCGCAAACATCGCGGCAATGATGCCGCCGTCGATCAGCAGATCGGTGCCGGTCACGAAGCCGGCATCCGGTCCAAGCAGCCATGCGCAGGCTAGAGCGATTTCCTCAGGCGGCGCCATCCGGCCTGCAGGCGACGCATCGACCATCGCCCGGTAGCCATCACCGATTGGGGAAGCGAGTTCGTGGCGCGCGAGCGGGGTCACCACGATGCCGGGACTGACCGCATTGACCCGCGCCCCCCGGTTGCCCCATGACAATGCCGCCGCCCGTACCCGCAGCGCGTTGGCCCGCTTGGCCAGGCAATAGGCGACCATCGAATCCGGCACGAACTCACGCCCGAGGAACGGCAAGGCAAGCAGTTTATCGGCGGGCGTGAAGGCCAGTGCCTGTTCCTGGTCAGCTGGAAGCTGGGGCAGCATGTGGCCCGCCATGCTCGAGACGATCAAGCCCGCCCCGCCGGGTGCAATCACGCTTTCGAACACCTCGAACACCAGCGCCGAGCCATAAAGATCGACTTCAAGCACCCGCTCGGGCCCAGCCATGTTGGGTGATGCACCAGCGGTGTTGACGACCTGAACGACCGTGCCAAGTGCGGCCGCACGCGTAGCCAGCGCTTCGACAGACTGGCGCATGGTGGTGTCAACCGGCTGCGTTTGCACCTGATAGCCGGCATCGGTCAGGCGCTGTGCGGCGGCTTCAAGGACGGTAGCGTTGCAATCTGCCAGCAGCAGCTTGCGGCCGAACCCCTGCCTGCGTGCGATTGCCTCGCCGATACCGCCCGCGCCGATGATAACTACAACGTCCATGGGTCACTCTTCCTGCTCGAGACCGGCATTCTTCTGCCCTGCTTGCCGTCAGCGCCATTGCATCTTGGAGAGGAGCATAGACCAAGTGATTATTGCCGATTAGACGTGTCTTTCTGCATGAACCTATATCGAAACGAGATAAATGATGCGCGATGAGCTGGGCGATCTGTCGACGTTTCTGGTCGTCGCCGAGGAGCGCAGCTTCACCCGTGCGGCGGCGAGATTGGGAACGTCGCAATCGGCAATCAGCAATGCCGTGCGCCGGCTGGAAGCTCATCTCGATATCAAGTTGCTTGCGCGCACAACGCGCAGCGTGAGCCCCACCGAAGCCGGGGAGCAATTGCTTGCAACCCTGCGGCCAGCACTCAGCGACATTCGGCAGCAGATCACCTTGCTGGCCAAGCTACGTGAGCGCCCCTCCGGCACTGTGCGCATCACCACCAGCCGTCATGCTGCCCAAACGGTCCTGTGGCCTGCGGTCGATGCAGTGCTGGCCCGCTATCCCGAGATTCAGATCGAATTGTCGATCGACGGTGCTCTGACCAACATCGTGGCGGACAGGTTCGATGCGGGTGTACGCCTGGGCGAGAGCCTGGAGAAGGACATGATTGCAGTGCGCATAGGCCCGGACTTGCGCATGGCCGTAGTAGGTTCACCTGACTACCTCACAAAGCATGCGCCGCCGAAAACTCCACGTGACTTGATTGCGCACCGCTGCATCAACTTGCGCATGGCGACCCGCGGCAATCTCTATGCGTGGGAATTCGAGAAGGCGGGGCAGACTCTGAACGTGCGCGTGGAGGGGGCTCTGATCGTCAACGATAGCACTCTGGCGATCGAGGCAGCACTGGCTGGTCGCGGCCTGGCCTGTGTAATCGAAGACGACGACCTGCACGAGCATCTTGCGTCTGGCCAACTGGTCCGCTTGCTTGCCGACTGGTGCCCGCCTTTTGCCGGCCATCACCTGTACTACCCCGATCGGCGCAATCTCTCGCCAGCGTTTCGCGTGCTACTGGAGGAGTTGCGTGCGAGGGCTCAGCAAGACGGCTCGCAGCATGACGAGCAAACCAGGACGCGTGTGTAAAAGATGGGCCAAGTGATGTCACATTCGCCAAGTGTCGCCCTTGGCTATTTTGTCAACGAGAAGCTCAACGGAATGACAGCTGGGCTTGGATCACGTCAATCGAGAGTAGCGTTACAAACGTGAATGAACGACCGCTCTCGACCCCATGCTTCGGCCCGCTGAACGTCGTTTTTGGAGGCGGTTCACGCACTTAATTTGCAATGAAAGGTTGTGGATTGCCAGTGTGTGCCTGTTGGACTAGCTCGATGCCAGACTGACTAGCTGAGCCAATCGGAGAGGTTCTTGGCCCGCGCCCCGAGCATGACAAGTCTGAGGCTGTTTCTGCAGGTGGCAAGGACTTGCAGCTTCAGCGAAACGGCGCGCGCCGCCAATTTGTCGCAACCAGCGCTCAGCCGCACTATCAAGCTTCTTGAGGAAGATCTCGGCGTTCGACTGTTCGACCGCAATTCACGCAACGTCATGCTGACCACGGCCGGTGCGGCGCTGGTGCCGATTGTCGAGCGACTGACCGCCGACTTTGACCTCGCCTTCCGCGAGCTCGACCAGACGTTCAGTGGCGAGCGCGGCCGGGTGGTGGTGGGGGCGCTGCCATCCATCGCTGCCGATTTCCTGCCGCGGGCGATTGCCTGCTTCCTTGCCGAGCGCAGGCAAGTGGAAGTCATCGTGCGTGAAAACCTCAGCGGGGGATTGCTGCAGAACCTGCAGGACCGTTCGATCGACCTTTCGATTACCATTCCGCCGGGCGGCACTGCGCCGATCCGGTTCGAGCCGATGTTCGAAGACGAATACCTGCTGGTCTGCCGCCCGGAAGATCTCGAACTGATACCCGATCCCGCTCCCTGGCGGGTGTTCGAGCAGTTTCCTTTCATCGCGATGGAACCGCGCAGCAGTGTGCGGATGATGACCGAAAGCGTTTTCGCCGCCGCCGGCATTCGTACCGACGCACGCTTCGAATGCGTGCAACTGGCGACGGTAGGCGGTCTGATTGGCGAAGGACTCGGCATTTCGCTCCTGCCCCGCTCCACTTTGCCGCTGATGGCGATCGGCAAGCAGATTGCGTGGCGAAAGACCGAAGCGCCTGTGGCGTCGCGCACGATCGGCATGTGCACGCTGGCAGACCGGACTCTTGCCCCGGCAGCGGAGGCATTTCGGCAGCTCGTCCTGGCCATGGCGGTCGATACAAAATTCTGATCAATCGATCAGGTAACTCTAATTGTTGGATTGATGCTCTTGCGGCATGAATGGCGCCCAAGGACGTTTCAGCCGCAGGAGAGGGAATTCGGATGCTGGTCGTGGTTGCGGTGGCAACGCTGCTGCTTTTGCTTGCCGCGATTCTTTCGAACCGGGTCTCCCCGCTCGTCGCCCTGATCCTGATCCCGGCGCTGGCCACGCTGCTGCTGGGACAGGCGGTGGAGATGCCCGCTTACATTATCAAGGGCATCGGGCAGATTGCGCCGATTGCCGGAATGTTCGTCTTCGCCATCCTGTTCTTCGGCATCATGACCGACGTCGGGCTGCTGGCTCCTCTGGTGAGCGGCATCCTCAAACTGGTCGGGCGCAAGCCATCGCGCATTACCCTTGGAACGGCTGCGCTGGCACTGCTGATCCATCTCGATGGTTCGGGCGCGGTGTGCTTTCTGGTGACTATCCCTGCGTTGCGTCCGCTCTATGACGAACTGGGCATGGACCGCCGGGTACTGGCTTGCACCGCTTCCATGGCAGCTGGCGTGAACTTCCTGCCGTGGACCGGCCCCACCGCCCGCGCGGCGGCATCGCTCAAGCTTTCTGTCAGCGAGATCTTCACGCCGCTGATCGGCGTGCAACTCGTCGGTCTCGGCTTCGTCTTCGCAGCGTCATGGTATCTTGGCCATCGTGAGGAGAAGCGGCTTGGGCTGGGGCATGAGCAGACCTCGGGAGCCGGTCTGAGCGCTTCGGCTGTGGCAGTTGCGGCAGGGCACGGCAGTGACCCTGGCAGCCTGCGCCCCAGCCTGTTCCCGCTCAACCTTGCTCTCACGCTGGCAGTAGTTGCGCTGATGGTCAGCGGGATTGCCGAACCGGTGGTCGTGTTCATGCTGGGCACGGCGCTCGCGCTGGCGATCAATTACCCTGCACCCGCACAACAGCGCGCCCGGATCGAGGCGCATGCTCCGGCAGCGATGCTGATGGTCGGCGTGCTGCTGGCAGCGGGTGCAGTTACCGGCATCTTCAATGGCACCGGCATGATCAAGGCGCTCGCCAGCGCCAGCGTCGGGCTGGTGCCAGATGCGTTCGGGCAGCACATCCCGCTGTTTCTGGCGAGCGTGGCGATGCCGCTGAGCCTCGTGTTCGATCCTGACAGCTTCTACTTCGGCGTCCTGCCGGTGATCGCGGAAGTGGCCGGGCACTATGGCGTCGCGCCGGTCAAGGTTGCGCAGGCGGCCCTGCTCGGACAGATGACCACCGGCTTCCCGGTCAGCCCGCTTACTCCGGCAACCTTCTTGGTGGCGGGCCTGAGCGGCATCGAGCTTGGCGCACACCAACGCTTTTCCATTCCCTGGCTGTTTGGTGCCTCGCTGGTGATGACTGGCTCAGCCGTCCTTTTCGGAGTTCTTGCATGAGTGACCGGCGCATCCGCATCGGGGCAGGAGCCGGGTTTTCGGGCGATCGCATCGAACCTGCGATCGACCTGCTGGAGCATGGCGAGCTGGACTATCTGGCGTTCGAGTGCCTGGCCGAGCGCACCATCGGCCTTGCTCAGGCCGCGCGCCAGATCAATCCCGATGGCGGTTATGACCCGCTGCTCGACGCGCGGCTTCGCGCGGCCCTGCCGGTGGCGCGGCGCAATGGCGTTCGCCTGATCAGCAACATGGGAGCGGCAAACCCCCTTGCCGCCGCCCGCGCGACGACCCGCATTGCCCGCGAACTTGGCCTCACCGGCTATCGCACCGCCGCGGTCTTGGGCGACGACGTGCTCGATCTGATCATGGCCCGCGATTTTCCGCTGATCGATCGCGAAGGAACGAGCCGCGATCTTGGCAGCAGCGTTGTCTCGGCCAATGCCTATCTGGGTGTGGCAGGCATCGTCGAGGCGCTGTCACTCGGGGCGGACTGCGTGCTTACCGGGCGAGTCTGCGATCCGGCGCTGTTCCTCGCCCCTCTGGTCCATGCGTTCGGCTGGTTGCCGGACGATTGGGACCGGTTGGGACAAGGCACGGCCATCGGCCATCTGCTCGAATGCGCCGGCCAGTTGTGCGGCGGCTACTTTGCCGATCCGGGCGTGAAGGACGTGCCAGACCTTGCACGACTGGGCTTTCCCTATGCCGATGTGGCGGCCGATGGCAGCGCCTTGTTCGGCAAGCTGGAAAGCGCAGGTGGCCTGATCAATGCGGCAACTTGCAAGGAGCAGTTGCTCTACGAAATTCTCGATCCCGCCGCCTATCTGCAGGCCGACGTTGTTGCCGACTTTACCGGTATCAGCATTGCCGAACCTGCTCCCGATCAGGTGAAGGTAAGCGGCGCTACCGGGCGGCAGCGGCCCGACACGCTCAAGGTCTCGATCTGCTACGAAGACGGCTTCATCGGCGAGGGGCAGATTTCCTATGCCGGTCCGGGCGCTGCTGAGCGCGGGCAATTGGCGACGGCCATCGTGCGCGAACGGCTGCGCATGAAGGGAATGGACACCTCTCAGGTACAGTTCGATCTGATCGGCATCGATGCGGTTGATCGGCGCGAAGCCTGCCCGGCGCATCACCCGCGCGAGGTGCGGGTGCGCATTGCCGGGCGCAGCGATACCCAGGACGGCGCCGAAGCCATCGGGGCCGAAGTCGAGGCGCTCTACACCAACGGGCCAATGGGGGGCGGCGGCGTCAGCCGCGCGACGCGCAAGGTGCTTGCCGTCGCATCGACGCTGATCGACCGCAACCTTGCAGATCCGCGCGTTAAAATCGAGGTGGCGTAAGATGATCCTTCGCGACATTGCCCACGTGCGCACCGGCGACAAGGGCGACACTTCGCAGATTGCCGTGTTCGCCCATAGGGCAACGGACTACGCGCTGCTGGTGCAGGCGGTGACGGCAGAGCGCATCGCCCGGCACCTCCCGAACCTTGCCTGCAAACGCATCGTGCGCTTCGAACTGCCCGGCCTGCACGCGCTCAACTTCGTGCTCGAAGGCGCGCTGGCTGGTGGCGTTACCCGCTCGCTCGCACTTGATCCGCACGGCAAGACGCTGGGCGCGCAGTTGCTCGATATGTCTGTTGAGGATCTGTGATGATGAACCGCAAGCGCAGCCTTGTCCTCGCCGGACTTTCCAGCCTCGCGCTGATCCAGCCCGCCACCATCGCCGCGAAGGTGGACCGCGTGGTGGTGGAAACAGTCACCCAGGCCGAACCGGTGGCAGGCACACCGGCCTACGAGATCGTATCTGGCCATTTCGCCGGAACGCTCGATCCGCACCTGCCTGGCAATGCCGTGATCACCGACATTGCCCAGGCCCCCGCAATTCGCAGGGGATGGTGGAGTACAGCGCCACGTTCAAGCTTGCCCGCCCGATCGACAGAGCGAAGGCAAGTGGCGTCCTGTTCTATGACGTGCCGAACCGCGGCAACTTCCTGATCGGGCCGGATCCGGACGGACATGTGCGCCTCGTCAGTGGCTGGCAGGGCGATCTGCCCAAGGATGCGGGGCTGCAGACCGTGACTGTGCCCGTTGCCAGAGGGAAAGGCGGAAGGCCGCTGACCGGGCCCGTGCTTGTGCGCTTTCAGGATGTGCCATCGGGAACGCGCAGCGCGGCCATCACCGGCAGTATTGGCCGTCCCACGGCTCGCCCGCAGCCGGTTTCGCTCGATACGCGCAAGGCGAGACTGTTCTACCAGACCGCGGGGAGCGAGACGCGCCATCCAGTAGCCGCCCGCGACTTTGCCTTTGCCGACTGTTCGACAAAGGCATTTCCCGGCACGCCCGACCCGTCGAGCCTGTGCCTGCGCGGTGGTTTTGACGCGGCGCGGACCTATACGCTGGTCTATACCGGCAAGGATCCGCTGGTGCTGGGCATCGGCTTTGCCGCCACGCGCGATCTGGTTGCGCATCTGCGGCGCAGCCCGGACGATGTCGCCGGTGCAATCCGCTGGACGGTGGCAAGCGGCACCTCGCAATCGGGGAACTTCCTCAAGAGCTTCGTCAATCTCGGCTTCAATGCCGATGAGGCCGGACGCATCGTGTTTGACGGGATCAATCCCAACATCGCGGCCCGGCAGGTTCCACTGAACCTGCGCTTCGGCGTTCCGGGTGGTGCCGCCCGTGCCTTCGAACCGGGTAGCGAAGGCACGCTGTGGTGGTCGCCCTACAACGACCGGGTGCGCGGGCTTGGCACAACCAGCCTGCTCGATCGCTGCGCGCTGTCGAACACCTGTCCCAAGGTCATCGAGACGTTCGGCTCTGCCGAGTTCTGGGGCCTGCGCATGGCACCAGGGCTGATCGGCACCGATGCCGCCGGCGATGTGCCGCTTCCGGCCAACGTGCGCCGCTACTACTTCCCGAGCGTCACCCACGGCGGATCGTGGACGGGCGGGTTCAAACCCGCCGGCGATGGCGCGGTGCCGGGCTGCAAGCTTCCCGGCAATCCCAATCCTTCGCTGGAGAGCCTGCACGCCGCGCAAGCGATGCTGGTTGATTGGGTGCGCAGCGGCACTGCGCCAAAGCCCAGCGCCTACCCCACTCTTGCCGGGGGCGAGCTTGTGCCGGCAACCGCCGAGGCGATGGGATGGCGTGGCGTTCCGGGCACGCCCGATCCGGCACGAATGCTCAACCGCATGCCCGACTACCGCTTTGGCAAGGCCTTCCGCGCGCGCGACGTCAGCGGATCGCTTTCCACGTTGCCGCCGGAACAGCGCGGCACGATCCCGCAACTGGTGCCGCGCGTGAATGACGATGGCAACGAGACGGCGGGCATTCCCTCGGTCCAGTTGCAGGTTCCGCTTGGCACGTACCTGGGCTGGAACGAGACGACGACCGGCTTCGATGCCGGAAGCGGTTGCAGCTTCATCGGCGGGTTCGTGCCCTTTGCGAAGACCCGAGCGGAGCGCCTGAAGGCGGGCGATACGCGAGCCTCGCTCGAAGAGCGCTATGGCAATCGCGATGGTTTTCTCGCCAGCGTCCGCGCCGCCGTTGCGCGGCAGCGGGCCGCAGGCTGGCTCCTGCCAAGAGACGCCGAGCGCCTGCTCCGCCAGGCCGAAGAGAGCGAAGTTCTGCGCTGACAGGTATTGATGCAAATTCCTGATCAATCGATCAGAAACTTATATTTCCTTGCTTGAACAAGCTGAGGCAAGGTCAAAATCGAGGATTGCATGAGGGGATAGCCCGACGCTGGTGCCGCAACGGTGCCTGTCAGGTTGCGAGCGACGCTGCTCGCAGCACCACCCTTCAGGCAAGTTTAAATGGGAGGGTGAAAATGTCCACGTCATCACATGCCGGCTTGCGACTTGCCGGAATTTCCGCGCTAGCGCTGATCGCCGCTTCGGCCGCGCCGGCTTTTGCGCAAAGCGCAGACCAGCCCGCTGCTGGAGAACCTGCCGCCGATGCACCGCAGAAGAGCGAAGAGATCGTCGTCACCGGCACGTACCTCGGCAACATCCGCCAGGAAGATCGCGCCTCCCCCGTGCTCGCCGTCGATGCAAAGGCGCTGCAGCGCACCGGCGTAACCTCGCTCGGCGATCTCACCCGCTTCATCCCGCAGAACGTCGGCAGCGCGGGCGGGATGCAGGATCTGGCCAAGGGTGGTGCAGACACCCGCGATACGCGCTCGGTCAACCTGCGCGGCCTTGGCAGCGGTTCCACGCTGGTCCTGCTCAACAATCGCCGCGTGACCCCGCAGGGCGGCGACGATTTCGTCAACCTCAACAGCCTCACGCCAGACATCGCGATCAACCGCGTCGAGACCGTGCTTGACGGCGCTTCCTCCACCTACGGTGCCGATGCGGTCGCGGGCGTGTTCAACGTCATCACCAACACCAAATTCGAAGGCGCGAAGATCACGGCGCAATACACCGGGATCGACAAATCGCATTCGTGGAACGTGCAGGCGATGGTCGGCATCGGCAACGACACGTTCCATTCGGTCACTTCGGCAAGTTATCGTTTTACCGACAACCTGCAGAACGATGACCGCGAAATCACCAATTTCTTCAACCCATCGGGCGCGGGCTTTCCCGGCCGCTTCACCTTGCTGGGGCGTCCGACCGCGGCTGGTGGCGGCAATCTCGTGATCAACGGCAACGACTATACCGCACTGTTCGACACAAAGGCGGTTGGCGGTCGGCTGACGGTCGTCGATCCAAACTGTGGCAAGGCCGGAACAAACAGCGTCTACGTCCCCGCGACTGGCGCTACTTTCGGTCTTGGCAATTGCGCCTATAATTTCCAGCCGAAGAATCCGATCCGCCCGGAATCGCGCAGCATCAACGTCCACAACGATACGACGATCGAGATTGCGCCCGATCAGACGGTCTTCGCGGAGATCAGCTATTACCATCAGGATTCCAAGCGCTACGGCGTGCCGTCCTATGCCCAGAATGCAGGCAATGCGACGATGCCGGCAAGCAACCCCTACAACCCGTTCGGCGTAGGCGCAGTGTTCTTCGGTCGCGCCATCGGCGAGGAAGGGTTCCCCGGCGGCTACGATTACCGCGTCATGCGCGATACCGTGGACCAGCAGCACTATGTGGTCGGTGCTCGCGGCAAGCTGCTGGCCGACTGGAGGTATACGGCCAACGTGTCCTACTCCGCATCGCACACCATTGCGCGCGACAAGGACACTGACATGAACCTGTTCCAGGCCGCGCTAAATGGTTTTGGCGGCCCGAACTGCAACTACCTGTTCAACGGGGCGGGTGCCGGGGCCGTGGCCGGCAAGGGCAACTGCCTCTACTACGGCCCGCTGCAGTCCGATCTTTCGAAGTTGGACCCATCGCTGATCCACAATCTGCAGACCGACGTCTACTTTGATTACAAGCGCGAGTACTACCTTGCCGAAGCAGTTGTTAATGGCACTCTCGCCACTATCAACGGGCATGACCTCGCCGTTGCCGTCGGCGGCCAGTACCGCCGCGAGAAGTCCTCGTCGCACTATTCGGATCTGCTGCTCAACGGCTTTGCAGGGTTTCTCGGCAAGCGCCTGAACACCGATTTCACCCGCACGGTGAAGAGCGCCTTCGTCGAAGCCAACTACGAAGTGCTCGACGGTCTCAACGTCAACGCTGCAGCGCGCTACGAAGATTACGGTGGCTTCAACACGACAACGCCCAAGGCTGCAGTGAACTGGCGCGTGATTGATCAGCTCAGCTTGCGCGGCTCGATCAGCCGGGCTTTCCAGGCACCAACCATCGCCAACGGCTCGACCGCTTTGATCTCGACCGGCGTCGGTAGCGTGACCGATCCGACCAAGACCCCGGTCGACACCACGTTCCGCACGATCCAGACTTTCGGCAATCCCAACCTCAAGCCGCAGACTGCCGACGTCTTCAACATCGGCGCGACTGTGCTGCCCATGTCACGGGCGCGGCTCTCGCTCGATTACTGGCACTACAAGTATAACAACCAGATCCAGTTGCAGAGCGCGCAGGCCGTGGTGAACGCAAGCCCGAACGGTGCAGCTGTGATCCGCGATTCCAGCGGCAACATCCAGGCCGTGCAGGTGACCTCGTTCAACGCACCGAGCGGCACGGCCACGTCCGGTCTCGACTTTGCAGCCTCGATCGGGTTTGATCTTGGCCCGGTGGCCGTCACATTGCGTGACAACCTTACCTATCTGCTGAAGTACGATATCGACATCGGCTCGACCACGCCGGGCGCCAAGTCCATCGTCTACAACGGGGTCGGGTTCCGCAACCAGTTCGTCCAGTCGCCACTCTCGGCTGCGGCCGCACCACGCTGGCGCAGTGTGGCCGGGCTTGACCTCGAATATGGCCGTCACACGCTATCGGGTACTTGGCGCTATACCTCGGGCGTGGTTGACGATCAGGCAATTGCCCTCAACACCTCGGGAAGCGGTTCGGTCATACCCGCCACAGCCACGACGAAAATCAAGGCGTTCTCGGTGTTCGACCTGCAGTATGGCTTGCGCTTTGGTGTTGACGATCGCTTCGACCTGACCGTCGGCGTGATCAATGTGTTCAATACCGCACCGGGCTTTGCCCGCTTCAACGGCTACCTGCCCTCGATCGCCGATCCATTCGGCCGTCAGGTCTACGCCCGGGTCGGTGCCCGCTTCTAAACTGGTTTCCGAGGGGCAGGCTTTTCCCGCTTGTCCCTCGGGAAATTTCTCAAAATCATGTCTCGCTGGCGATCCGCAGGTGATGAACCAACGACACGAATCGATCACGACAAACTGCTGATCGAATGTCCGGAATGAGAGCGACAGGCGCCGAGATCGAACAGGTGTTGAATGACCGGTTGTCGGGAGATCATGGGTGACCTTTCCCCGCCGACCCGCGCGGTGTGACGCAACTGGCACCAGTCGCGGCGGGCCCCTATTTCGGCCGCAAGGCGAAATCGACCTGAATGAAGACGTCGGAGTTTGTCGTTCCGATCATCATGCGCGACGAGCCGCCCGCGACCGGCGGCGGTGGGGGCGGGGCGACCGGCGCCGCCTGCTGGTTGCGCGGGGCAGCCGCCTCGACCGCAGTCGCGTCGGCCGCGCGAAAATAAGTGTTGCCCTGACTGCCGCCTGCATCGCGAATGTAGAGCACGCGGCTCACTTCCATTCCCGCCGCCCCGGCATAAGCCTCCGCCCGCTTACGAGCAGCCCTATAGGCGTCGGCGTAGGCAAGGTTCGCGGTCGCCTCTGGGTCGGTCATCGACAGGTTCGGTCCAGAGACGATGTTGGCGCCAGCTTCAGTGGCTGCCGCCACAGCCTCATTAGCCCTGGACGCATCGCGAACGGTTACGTTAACCAGGTTCATCGCTTGGAACTGGCCCTTGCGGTTGCCCCAATCGATCCGGTTGATCGAGACGGCGCGAGTCTGGATGTCCTTCTCCGGTACCCCCGCCCCCTTCAGCGCTGCGACGATCTCATCGATCTTCCTGCCGTTGGCCGCGCTCGCTTCCTGCGCAGAGCGGGCCCACGTTTCGATACCCGCCTGGAACTCGGCCTTGTCAGGACGCGATTCCGCGTGTCCGGTGGCACTGACCGACAGCAAGGTTTCCTCGCGGGAGACCCCGCGCGAAATCTCTGTGCCTCCCCCACACGACGTTTGGAGCGGCACAGACAGTAAAGCAAGAAAGCGATTGGTCATATGGCGCGGCCTACAGATAGTTCTTCACGTTCCTAAAATGCCGGCGCCAAGGTAAGGCTCCCATGCGTTGGCACGAAAACGACCGCTTCAGCCCAGCCCAAGCCTTTCCGCCGCAATTTAAGCCGGCTGAACGAAAGGCGGGAATCGATGACGCTTGATCAGGCTGGGAACGTCCGTGATTAAGGCGGAAGCTGCTTCACTAGCCCAGCCGCAGGCGACTTGAAACTAGCGAGGGGGATAACGTATCCGTCCTGCGAGCTGACTCAGCTCAGCAACGTGCGGTTTGCCTCCAGAACGCGTTCCTGATGCGTCAGCAACATCTCATAGGCACGGCCCAAAGCAGTATGGATGATCGCCGGTCGCAGATCGACCTGGATTGCACCTCGTCTTGCCGACGCTGCTTCGCAGTACAATCCTTTCAGTGCTTCTGTAGCGAGGAACACCGCCTGGTCGTGATAGGTAGCCTCACTTTTGAGCATGGACACCGCGATGGTCGCTCGAGTGTGGTCTATCCCCAATTCCTCGAATAGCTGATCGCGAAGGTCCTCGCTCAGAAACGCGCCCTGCCGCAGCACCTTGTGCAGCTTGGTCCGCTGCAATCCAAGCTTATCTGCCATGTGCGCCAGGGGAATGGACTGGCGGGCGAGTTCGCCGTTTATCAGACGTTTGTATCGGCATTGCTCTGTATCGGCATCGCTTGCACCGGCGCCATGGTTCGCATTCCTGAGGGTGAAGGTCGGATTGAAGACCGTCTCTGGCGTCATTGCCCCATGCATCATCGAAGTTCCCCTTTGACCGCATGGCATCACATAAGGGCTTTTTCCGTCAACATCATAATCGACGTATTTCTCTGATTCGAAATAGAATTATGTGGTTCGAGACCGCGAATCGCAATCCTGCTGCAGTGCTCCCATTGCGGGAACAGCATTTTCCGGAATTCAACACCGTGCTGCCCGAATTAGGGAAACAGCTTCCCTGATTGGCGGAATGAAACGTCCCGAAGTGAGATATCGCGAACCTCGCGAATTTCCACTTCCCGCAATTGTCCTTCCCGCGCGCACCCAATTCATTGCTTCAAGCCCACAGCGGCCGCTCCCTGAAGTCACCCGCAGACAACGCGGCGACCTTTCACGAATGGAGCCAGAACCGATGACAAGCAGTTGGAAGGGAAAGGGCACAGTCCTTCTTCAGGGCGCGGCGATTGCAGCCATTGCCGCCAGCCTCGGAAGCGAGATGGCAATGGCTGGCACAGATCAGACGTTCAGCACCGCGCTGACAAAATTCACCGGCTTCCTCCAAGGCTCGGGCGGCAAGATCATCACTGTTCTAAGTCTTGCCGGCGGGGTCGTCGGCCTCGCCGCCGGGCGCTTCAGCCTTGCGCAGATCGCCATACCGGTTGGCGTGGGCGTGGGCGTGGGCACCGGCGTGCCGATCGTGACCGCCGCGATCACCGCGACGATCTGAACTTTGATCGGCTGTAGCTTACCAATCCCTCGGGACGTGTCAGCTACATCAGGAGGGTGGCGACGTGACCATGCACAGATACATCGTGCCTCAGCACCTCGACGATCCGGAACTGATCGGATTTTGGACTCTCGACGAGTTCCTTGGCCTGATCGTTCCCTTCGCCTGGGGGATCCTGTCTCAACATATTCTGATCGGGCTCTTGATGAGCGTGCTGGCCTGGTGGGGATTGCGCAAGTTGAAGGCGGGTAGGGCGGTGTCCTGGATTGTTCACACGGCCTACTGGCATCTGCCGGGCGCCTTTATCGGCCTCAAGGCCACGCCACCCTCACATCTTCGCATCATGGCAGGATGAGGCCGCGAACCATGGATCTCGCGATAACCCACCAGCAGCAGCAGCGCCTGCTGAAACAGCGCAACCTGCTTGCCGCGAGCTCGCTCGCCCTGTTCGCAGCAACGTTTCTGCTAGCCCTTACGACAGCGGGACAAAACCGCGAGGTCATCCTCCAGCCCGTCCTGTCGCGTCCGCTGACAATCACTTCGGGCGAAGTCAGTCGCGATTATCTCGAACTGGTGACGCGTGACGCGGCCTTGCTGATGCTCAATCGCTCGCCGTCCAATCTCCCGTACTGGATGGACGCGGTGCTGGCGCTGACCGACCCCAAGGCACACGGGCGCATGAAGGCGGAACTTCTGAAGGTCGTGACCGACCAGAGCGGCTCGAGCGTCTCGCAGTATTTCACGATGGAGAAGCTCACGGTCGATCCCGCGAGCCTCACCAGCGAGGTCAACGGAACCTTACACACTGTGGCCGGCTCGAAGGAAGTGAGCGCGGAGGCGCGGACTTTCCGGTTCGTCTGGAGCTACAGCGGGGTGTCGCTGCGCCTGGTTGCCTTCGGTCAGGTACAACCCGACCAGAAGCAAGGCGAGGACGCATGATGCGCGCGCCTCCCACGCACCCCATTACCGCTCACTACGCTGCGTCCACCCGCACGCCGCAGCGCCCGCCGTCCAGAGCCAGCTTCCTCGCACCTTTGTTTGCGGTTCTGTCGATCTGCATGTGCATGGCAGGAAGCCCGGCTTTGGCCGACCAGTCCGTGCTGGCGGCAGACAATGGCACGGTTGGATGTATCGCTTCAGCCAGGGACCTCACGCGGATCAGTCTTGCCGGCGACCAGTTCGCCTCGGTGTCCAAGATCTCGACCGGGAACGCCGACGACGATTTCAAGATCGTCAACGAACCCACGCGTGGCGACATCTACCTCTCCGTTCCCGACGGCTATGGGAAGTCGAAGCTTTCGTTCTTCGGAACCACTCGCAAAGGTTACGTCTACAAGTTCGTCTGCGAGGTGAGGGGTGAGGAGGCCGAACAGCTCTTCGTTGCCAATCGCGCAATCCAGGCGCAAGACGAACGACAAGCCTTGCGGCCCACATCTCCCGAGGAGACAGCGACACGGCTTGTCCAGGCGATGTACCGCAGCGAGGCGATCGCAGGCTTCGAGCAGGTCGCGGCAGTGCTGGCGCCCGTGCGGATCGGCAAACTCGAAGTGCAGCAGATCGGGCAATACCAGGGCGAGGACTTGCGTGGTCTTATCCTGCGGGTCCGCAACACGGCGCGCGAGCCGATCACGCTCGACGAGCAGGTCCTGTCAGCCCGCGGCGCTGTCGCCTTTATGGCACCGGTCAGCGAGCTCGCACCGAACGCCGTTTCAGCCGTCTACCTCATCCAGAAAGCGGGAGCACGATAATGAAGCTCGCCGAGATCTTTCGAAAGAAGCAGCGCGTGCTCGATGGCGGCGCAACTGTCGACACACCGCAAGGCGATGTCTCCCCACTGGGCGATGCCAATGCCATCAATGAGGCGGAGCGGCGCAAGCAAAGCATACGCTTTGCCGGCGTCGGCTTCTTGGCGCTGGTGGCAGGATCGCTCTACATCTTTTCGGGTGATGATGCCGCAGAAGGCGTCTCGCCAGATGCATTGGCCTCCGGTGTCTCGGTCGACGAGATGGTCAACACCAACATGGCCGAGAAGGAATGGCGGGCGCAATCCGAGGCGCAGATTGCCGGGATCGAAACAGAACTGCGCACGCTTGGTGCGCGCGCCGAGCGCGCAGGCCAGCTGGAACAACAACTGTCCGGTTCGGCAGGGGAAAGTGGCGGTGCCGTTTCAGCGGACTCGCAGCGGATCCTTTCCGCCTACCAGGCAGAGAACGATCAGCTACGCGCGGCGCTCGATGCGGCTCGCCAGTCGCCGGTAACTGCGCCGGCAGCTCCTGGAAACCTGTACGGGCCTGACGCTTCCTCGTTTACCCAGAGTGGGACGACGCCAGCGGGCGAAGCGGCGGCCGCAGCCGCCGGGTTCGGCTCGCTGCGCAAGAGCGAGGTCAGCCTGATTTCATTCGGAGAAGGCGCCGCAGGAACGGGATCTCCGGTGCCCAAGGGCAACACCGTCTACACCGACAGTGCCAACTATCTGCCGCCCAATTCGATCGCGGTCGCGCGCGTCATCGTCGGCGTCGATGCCAATGCAGGAGTGCGCAGCGAGACCGATCCACTCCCGGTTGTCCTGCGTATCACTGGCCCTGCACGCTCGGTCTATGACAGGGGGCGCCTCCTCAAGACGGAGATCAGCGGCTGCCTGGTCAATGGCGCGGCGCGCGGCGACCTCTCCTCGGAAAAGGTCTATGTCAAACTTCAACGCATGACCTGCCCGCAAAAGGGCGGTCGCTATGCAGTTTCGGACGTCAAGGGTTTCATCGCGTTCGGCGGCAAGACCGGCGTGCGCGGCCGCGTGGTGAGCCGCGAAGGTGCGCTCGTCGGCCAGGCGTTCCTGGCAGGCCTCGCCGGAGGCTTTGGCCGAGGCTTTGCTGCCAACAGCACCTCTTTGCTCACCGGCAGTACGGTCAATGTCAATGGCGAGCGGCAGAAGCTCGGCCCCGGAGACATCCTGCAGGGCGGGATCGGCGAGGGCGTCGCGACTTCTGGCGACATGGTCTCGAGGTACCTGATCGAACGGGCCGAGCAGTACCAGCCCGTGATCGAGATGCCGACCGGCATCGATGTCGAAATCGTGTTTCTCGAAGGCGTGTTCATCCAGGGCTGAGGAGGCCGCACCCAATGTTCGCAGACGCCACGACCAGAATTGCACGCACCAAGATCGCAGCGCGGACGGCCAGAATCCTGCTGCCCCTCGCCGCCATCCTTGTCGGCAGTGGCACTTCGCTGGTCTGGGCCGAGGCCGGCTCGCCGGGCCCAGGGCAGACGGCCGACCTTGAGATGCGGGTCAGGCATGCCCTCGGAAAACGCCTGCCGCGTACGCCCGCCACCAAGGTCAACTGCACTCTGGTCGATGGCCTGTGCGAAGTCACCGCAGGGTCGCAGCTGTTCTATGTCGATCGCTCTGGCCGATATCTGCTGGTCGGCCGGGTCTACGACATGGAAACGCGCCGGGATCTGACGGCAGCACGGTTACTGGAAGTGAACCCGGATCTCCTGCTCGGAGCTGCCGCCACCAAGGGCAGTGGGCATGAAACCGACCTGGCATCCGATGACCCCAACCCCGAACGCGGCGCCTCCACCCCGGCCGCGAGCGGGGCGCCCCGGACGATGTCCCTTGCCGGACTGCCCGCCGCTGGCGGCATTGTCTGGGGCAACCCTTCAGGCCCTACTGTCACTGTATTCAGCGATTTTCGCTGCGGATACTGCCGTGCCCTGTCGCAGACGCTCGAAGCCATGAGCGTACGGGTCATCGAGCGGCCCATCTCCATTCTTGGCAGCCGAGCACTCGCGAACCAGGTGTTCTGTGCTCGCGATCGGGCACGGGCGATCAAGGCCGCTTATGCCGGAATGGCTATCGAGCAGGCCAAGCCCTGCGATACCTCGGCGCTTGATGCCAACGAGCGGTTCGCAAGGGAGCAGGGCATTGCTGGAACCCCCGTTCTGGTTCGCAGCGATGGTGCGGTGATCGAGGGATTCCGCCAACGGGCGTTTCTCGAGAACTGGATCAAGGGGGGCGCTCATGAGCCCCGATCGCACAGGCTTTGCGCGTTCCAGTCCATTGCCAGCGCCCGCTCGGTCATGGTCTTGCTATCCAGCGCGGCCCTGTCATCCTGCGGCGTGCTGCTTGGCGATAACGTCAAGGGGAGCTTCGTTTGCAGTGCGCCCGGTGGGACTTGTGCGCCATCCACGCTGATCGACGATCAAGCGCTGGCCTTGATCGGAAGTGCCCGATCTGCCGCTTCTGAGTCCCAAGGTCTGGTCGGCCTGAGCCAAGTTAAGGCGAGGGCAGAGGCGTTTCGGTCGGCGCGACGCCGTTCGGCGTCAGGTCGTTCTGCAGGTCCAGCCCGCGTAAGCAACAACCTGCTCCACAGCGATGCCCGGACCTTGCGCCTCGTCTTCCCTGCCTATGTCGATGATGCAGGCAACCTGCATGAAGCCCGCGTAGTTCACACCGTTGTCGATCGGGGTGGCTGGATCGAACTGACGGACGGTTCTCTGGCGCCCCTAGCCGGAATGGACCCGAGCCAGGGTGAGGCTTTACCTGCCACTCCAACACCTGACCCGTCAGAAACATCCATATCGGACCAATCGCTTGCGGCGCCGACGGTGGGCAACAGCGGAGGACCAGCGAGCCCGCAGTCCCCGCCGCCCATCAGCCCTCTCACGCTCGATGATATCCGGGCCCAAGTTGCGGAACGCCTTTCGGCAACCGCGAAGCAGATTCAACCCAAAGCGCAGGCACAAGCAGCGGCATCGCCTCAAGGGGCTACACCGAAGCCTGCGGCGGAACATACGTCAGAAACTGCCTCGCCTCGCCCTGCAACGTCCGGGATGCCCTCAGCCGCAAATCCGCCTGCAACTTTCTCAGCGCCCGGAGAAGATTGATCGCCATGTCGACCAGCGCATGGAATCGTTTTCTCGATCTCGTCTTCGGCGAAGGGGCGCGGGCTGATGTTGCGCCGCAATCAACCGGTGTGCCGATGCTCTCGGACTGGCTGCCCTATCGCAGTTACGACCCCGAGACCCGGCTGTTCATCAATACGGCCAGCATGGGCTTCATTCTCGAGCTTGCGCCGATGGTCGGGGCGGACGAGCGCACCGGCGAGATTCTCACCCAATTCCTTTCAGACGGTTTGCCGGCAGGCTGCGAAGTGCAGATCATCCATTGGCAGAGCCCTGCGGCCGGCGTGCGCATTGCCGACTGGGTCATGCCAAGGGTGCTTGCCAAAGGCGTCTACGGGCGCGCGGCACAGCATCGCGCCCATTATCTGCGAAACGCGGCCTGGACCTCGCTGTCGCGTGATGCCCCGTTTTGCCTGCGCCAGCATCGCGTGCTCGTCAGCATCGGCGCATCGCTGGGGTCTTCGCTGACTGCAACGGACCTTGCGAGCGTTCGCGAGAGCCTCGGCGGGACCTTGCAGGCACTGAGCATTCCCTACCGCGACATTGCCCCTGCCGAGTTGATCGCGTTTCTGAACGATCTCCTCGTTCCGGGCATAGACAATGCCGAGAGCGAAGACCTCTATTCTCCACTCGACCCCATCCACCAGCAATGTCTGCGAGGCGACCTCATCACCGAAATCTCTCCCGACCGTATCGTGCTCAAGGTCAGCCGCGAAGGACGGGCAAGTGAGCCAACGTCGAGGCAAGCGCCGCAATCGACCAGCGAACCCGAAGCCTTCGACTGGCGCTTCTTCTCGGTCCGGCAAATGCCGCGGCAATGGGCGCCATGGGACGTCCAGAAGCTGATCGGCGACGTGCTCAACGACAAGTTGCGCTTCGGCTGCAACGTGCTCACGGTCCTGGGGTTCGTCCTGTCCGATGAGGAGGCAACGGCTTCGCGGGCCGGTTTCAAGGTGCTGCGCACTACCAGCCTTGCCGACTCCCGTTCCGCGCGTTTCCTGCCGCAACTGGCGCAGCAGCGCGACGAGTGGCAGCAGGTCCAGGCGGAACTGCGCGAGGGGCGCAAGCTAGTCCAAGCCTATTATGCCGTTGGCGCACTCTCGCCGCTCGGCAGGGGCGACGCCAACGAACGTCTGCTCAAATCAGTCTACAAGGCAGCTGGCTGGGACCTGGTTGAAGAGCGCTACCTGCAGACGATGGCTCTGCTGGCGGCCATGCCGCTCGCGCTCCCCAATGGCCTGTCGGGCGATCTCAAGCGCATGAAGCGGCTGCGCACGATGCTGAGCAATACTGCAGCAGCGATCGCGCCTCTTCAGGGCGAGTATGTCGGCGGTGCGATCCCGCACCTGCTGCTGGTGGGACGGCGCGGCCAACCCTTCTTCTGGTCTCCGTTCCAGAATGCAGCCGGCAATCACAATGTCGCGGTGTTCGGCAAATCGGGCTCGGGCAAGTCGGTCTTCCTCCAGGACGTCTGCGCTGCACTTGCCGGGGCTGGTGCCAAGGTCATCGTGATCGACGATGGGCGCTCGTTCGAGCACATGGCCAAGGCCTTCGGCGGCGCATTCGTCGAGTTTCGGCTGTCGTCGGGCTTTTCGCTCAATCCCTTCGACATGATCGATGCGCGGGCGCTCGAGAGCGATGCCGATGGCGAGGACTACGAAGTCGAGTGCCTTGCCATGCTGAAGTCGATCGTCGGGCAGATGGCGCGCCAGCAGGACCGCCTGTCCGATACCGAGCGCGGTTTGATCGATTCTGCGGTCAGCCGGGTGTGGAGCGAGCACAAGCGCGCAGGCACTATCGATGCGATCGCCGCTGCCCTGCGCGCGAGCCCCTCGCCATTTGCCAGTGATCTCGCAGATGCGATGTCGCCGTTCCTGTCGGGCGGTACTTACGGACGGTTCTTTGCCGGATCCTGTTCGATTGACCTGACGGCAGATCTCACCGTTTTCGAGTTGTCGGACCTGTCATCCAAACCCGAGCTGCGCTCGGTCGCGCTGACCGCGCTGATGTTCCTGACGTTGCGCGTCATGCGCGATCTCGACCGCTCGATCCCCAAGCTGACGATGATCGACGAAGCCTGGCAATTGCTCGGCGGCGGACAGATGGGCCAGGCGATCGAGACCTATGCGCGCACCTGCCGCAAATACGGTGGGGCGCTGGTCACAGCGACACAGTCCCTGAACGATTTCTACAAGTCGGAAGGCTCGCTGGCCGCGCTCGAGAACAGCGACTGGTCGGTGGTGCTCCAGCAAAAGGAAGAGACGGTCAACGATCTTGCCCGGCACCAGCGCTTCGAGATGGACCGGCACACCGAGGCGCTGATCCGCTCGCTGAAACGCAATGGCACGGAATACTCTGACGTCCTGATCAAGGGACCCGAGACTCTGGCGGTCGGACGTCTGGTGCTCGATCCCTATTCAGCGACGCTCTACTCTTCGAGCCCCAAGGTCTTCTCGGCGATCGAGACGCTGGTCGGCCAGGGTGTGCCGCTCGCAGATGCGATCGAACAGGTTGCCTTCCCGGATCGCGCGGAACCCGCAATGGCGGCAGAGTCCGGGGCATGATCCGCTATCCTGCCTTTGCGCGTTTCCTGCCATCTTGCGTCCAAGTCCAGGACACCTGCCACATGGGCCTTTGCCTCGCCGGGTGGCTGCTCATCAACATCTGCTGCACCGAGGCGATCTGGCTTGCGCTGTTCATCGTGCTCGGTGAATTCACCCTTACCGGCACGCTACTTCACCTCGACAATTTCGCGAGCCGCTATCTTGCGGCCGAAGCCGCACATCAGACGCACTTGCGCGACCGGTTCTGGATCGCGAGCGCCATCCTTTTCCTGGGGCTCGCGGTGCTGCGCGCCGGATCGTTGCCGCGTTGGCATTCAGAGCGCGCGCAAACACCATCCAAGGAGAGGTTTCATGGTTGACCGCCGCGTGGCCGGGGAGGTCGGCCCCGGACCTCTGTTCGAAACGGACGCTCCAGCAGTGCCTTCTACGGCAATCGCCGTCAACGCGCGACGCCGCTCGGTCGACTGGAAGTTGGTGGGACTGATCGGGTCTATAGTCGTAGCCGGACTGTGGGGCGCCTGGGTCACGCGTGAACTGCTCAGCACCCCGACAGCGCCAACGCTAGTGCGTGTGCAATTGTCCTCGATCATCGGCGAATATGTCGCAGCCCAGGCGAGATCGCAGACACCCCCCGATGTTGTGACTGCCGAGACGAAGGCCTTCATGGGTGCCGTGCAGCGCAATCTTGAAGCGCGAGGCGCGCGTGGCCAAGTCGTGCTGGTGGGCGAGGCCGTTCTGGCCGGCAACGTTCCCGATGTGACGATGGCAGTACGCCGGGAAGTCTACGCCAAGGTGCCGTCGCCGGTCTCCAGGACCGCCACCAACAGCCCCGTCATCGACGCAATGCGCCAGGTCATGGCCCCAATTCCGCAAGCGCAGCCCGTGGCAGCGCTGCCGATAGCGAGGTTGACGATGACAGAGCCCGCTGAACGCTTGCGCGCAAGCCGGCGCTGGCTCGCCATTGGCGCCCTGGGCCTGACGCTCATGACAGGATCGGCGCTTGCGGACTGGCGCGACGATCATGCGATCCTGATCAACACCACCCGTTCGATGCCGGAGTGGGCCTTCTTCATCGACAAGGGAAGGATGCCACAGCGCGGTGACCTGATCGTCTTTGCGCCGCCCGACATCCCCTTGATCCGCACTCATTTCGGGCGACTGTCGGCTCCGTTCGCCAAGCGCGCGCTGGGCATGCCAGGTGACGTTGTCACCCGGCAGGGCGAGACCGTCCTCGTCAACGGTAGGCCAGTTGCCCGGCTCAAGGCGCGGACGACGCGTGGCGAAACACTGACCCCGGGGCCGACCGGCATTGTGCCTCCAGGCTGCTTCTATGCGGGCACTGCGCACAAGGATGGCTTTGACAGCCGCTACGCCGAGATCGGCTTTGTCTGTCAGCGCCAGATCATCGGCTCGGGGGACGCAGCCTTATGACGCGCCGGACGAGCACGCCGTGGGTCCAACGCATGAGGGGCATTCCCGGTGCGGCCCGTCTTGTCGCGGGCATTGCGGGCATCGTGGTCGTGGGCTTTGTCGCGGGATCTGTGCCCGCTGCCGCAATTGATCATGGCAGGATGGGCGAAATCTTTCCGATCATCGAAACCGACATGCTGACCGTCATTGCCACGCGATTACACACGCTCGAGGCCACAGGCAGCATCGCGCAACTACAGGCCCAAATGCGGGACACAGCGATCGCGAGCGTGCGCCGGCCAGCGCTCGTGGCAGGCTTGAGTCCCGCGCAGGAGCGCCGCGAGTGGCTGTTCGATCCCTCCTTCGTGCTCCAGCAGGACGTGATCGGCGCCAATGGCGAACGCATTGCCGCAAGGGGCACGCGGGTCAATCCGCTGGATCTTGTTCCGCTGCCAACGGATCTGGTCTTCGTCGATGGCCGCCGAACGGCGGAGCTCGACTGGGCCACGCGTCACTGGATGCCGAACGAAGCCAAGGTCATTTTCGTTGCCGGTTCGCCCTTCGATGCGATGAAACCCTTCCAGCGCCGTTTCTGGTTCGATCAGCGCGGTGCCCTGGTTGCCCGCTTCGGCATCCGCCACACGCCTGCGGTCGTCACTGCAGCTGGCGGGAAGCTTCAGGTTTCCGAGATACCAATTCCCGACACGACAATCCGGCGGGGCCCGGCGTCATGAACCGAAGTCTGCGCACCATCCTGCTCGCGGTGTCGCTCCTCCTGGGGACCATGACCCCGGCCAAGGCGGCGCGCGCGCCGTGCCATGGCAGCTTCGTCAATCCGATCACCGATGTATGCTGGTCCTGCCTCTTTCCACTCTCCGTCGGCGGTCTGGCGATCTGGAAAGGCTCGCGGCCCGACCCGAAGAACCCGTCGTTGCCGCTTTGCGCCTGTGGCAGCCCGATCCCGCGCATCGGGATTTCGATCGGCTTCTGGGAGCCGGCAAGGCTGGTCGATGTCACCAACAAACCGTGGTGCTTCCCGAACCTGGGCGGCATCCGCCTAGACCCCGGTTTCGACATCGGGGGCGGCCATGTCCAGGGTGGAAGCCAGGTGGGCGGAAAGACGCAGAACAGTTCGCAGTGGCAGGCGCACTACTACGTCTACCCGCTGCTCTACTGGATGGAGATCCTGACCGACTTCCTCTGTTTCGAGCAGACGACCTTCGACATCGCCTATGTCACGGAACTCGATCCGCTCTGGCAGGATTCCGCGCTGACCTCGATCCTCAATCCCGAGGTCGCTTTATTTGCCAAACCTGCTGCTACGGCGGCTTGCGCTGCCGACTGCGTCGCATCGACCGCGAAGCTGCCGATCGACCAGCTGTTCTGGTGCGCCGGCTGCAACGGCAGCATGTATCCCTTGAACGGTCATGTCGCTGCACATGTCACCCCGGTCCAGGCCTCGCGCCTCGTTGCCACGCGGATGCTCTACAAGATGCACCGCAGCGGTCTTGCTTGGGGTACGATGGGGTCCAGGGCCTTGTGTTCGAAGTACCTGATGCCGGTCATGCGCAAGCAGCAGTACCGCCTGCAGATGACCAATCCCACGGCAACGGTGAAAGGTCGCTACGCCTGCGCACCGCTTGGTGCCACCACGATCAACCCGCAGACCGGCAAGAGCTATCCGGTCAAAGGCGAGGATTTCGGCTACCTCGTCTGGCGCAAGCGCAACTGTTGCGCGTTATGAAGTCGCAGCGCGTCCCTCTCGAACGCAGACCTCTGCGGTTGACGGTTCGCCTTGCGCCGCGTCTTTTCGGACTTGCGATGCTTGCTGCCGTATCGGGAGCCACAGCGCAGAGCATTGACGGGCTTGATCTCGGAGCCATTCGCGCAAGGAACAGCGCCAGCACTGACGAGCTTGAGGCGCTTGTCGCGTCGGCGCTGAAACGGGCCGAGGCGCAGAGTGGTGCGGCAGAGCAGGTCCGCGCGGACACCCACCAGACCTCCGCGCACGAGCAGCAGGCGCTCAGCGCCCGCGCTCCAGCGGGGGTGGTTGATTTCGACGCGATCCTGGATGGCGCTGCCGCAAACGCAAAAGTGCCGATGGGCGAGGGACCCTTGCTGATCGTCTTTGCCAGCCTGTCGATGCCGCAAGCCTCGCTCCAGCATCTGGTGCGCGATACCACGCGGGCAGGGGGCGTCGTCGTCTTCAGGGGCTTTCCGGACAATAGCGTCAAGGCTTTTGCCCGAGGCCTGATGCGTGTGGTCACAAGCAGGCAGGAAGAGGCGCACATCGCGATCGATCCGCGGCTGTTCCGCGCCTTCCGCATCGATGCCGCGCCCACCTTCGTCGTGGCAGAAGGCGGCTACGAGCTCTGTGACGGTCTCGATTGTACCAACGCGGTGCCGGCCCATGCACGCATGACCGGCAATGTCAGCCTCGCTTATGCGCTCGAGCACTTTGCCGCCGCCAATGAATCTGGTGCGGCAATCGCGCGGACTGCGCTGAACCAGTTAGAGAAAGGGCGCGGGCAATGAAAGGCCCGGCTCTGTTCGCCGGTCTGGCCGCGCTAGGCTATGTCGCTGTCGCGGCGAACGCCTCTGCGCAGATTACCATCCCGCCACCTGACGATGTGATCGAAGCTCTGCCGGCACTGCCAACCGCGCCAGCCCCGGGACGTGCGGAAGGGCCGACTTCCGCTGCCCAGGCAAAGGCGGAGGCGCGACAATTGGGCAGCGCGTTGCGGCAGAGTTACCAGGGCCTGACTGCGGCTCCGGGCGCAGCAGCACAGATCCCGGGCTACGCCCCGAACTATCCGCAAGCGGCCCGCTACTACGACCATGCCGATGCCTTGGCCACGGACGGTGCGGTCGCGGCCAGCCAGAGCGAAGCCTGGCGCACGGCCAATGCCACGTCGCGCCCGCGTATCGCGGTCAAGCGCGAGGACCTGGCACGCGCCGCCGCCATCGCCAAGGACCCGACCCGCTTTGTCGAGGGCGTGGAGACCGGCGGGAGCGCCGGGGCCTGTACACCTCTGCCGGCGGGATCGAGCGCGCCAGGCAGTGTCGAGATGACCTGCAACATTGGGGAAAGCATCGTCGAGCATGAGCAGAGCTGCAAGACCACGCTCGAGGTCAGGCCTTGGGAGGCCCTCGACTATCAGTATGTCTGCGTCTCCTCGCCCACTTATGACGGCTGCGGAGCACTGGTGGGTGCGGGACAGTGTCGCAACACTGGCACCACGCCAGTCCCCGAGTACGGCCTTGCTGTCACCTCCTATACTTGCGACGCGGCCGTTTCCGATCCGGACGCTTTCCTTGTGGGCACAACGACCGCGCCGACACCTGTCGGCGCCTTTGAAGCGAGTGGTCACGTCTATCGCTGCAATCGCGCAGGGCTTGCACAGGCTCTGAGCGTCGATCCAGCGACCGGGGCACCACTCGGATACCTCACGGGCTTGCAGCAATGTACGCGAGATCTCGGCACATCCTCGTGCACGCGCACAAATGCCCAATCCGCTGGTCTCGTCGAGCGCGACCTCTGCCTATCCTGGGACTTTGCAGGCGATCCCATCAACGGTGGCAAGCTGCGCTGTCTTGAGACGGCGCCCAAGGAGGAGGTCTACGCTTGCAACGCCCTGGTGCCTGGCCTCCAGCCCGAGCGCAGCGACACGCGGTGGTTCACCGCGCAATGGACCACCAGTCCCTGCACTGCTGATCCGGAAAACTGCACGTCTACCAACGAGATCTGCAGCGTGCCCGACGAAACCCGGGTCATCGGCGGCATTCCGGTGCGGCAGGCCTGCTGGGAAAAGACACGCACCTCGGTGTGCAGCCAAGCCACTGGTGGCAACAACGACTGCGGCGCGATCGAAGCCACACCCGGGTGCCGACAGACCGGCGAAATCTGTCTCGACGATCCGCCCGATCCGGATGAGTCCTGCAAGGTCACCGAGCGCAGCTATTCCTGCCCGGTTCCGGGCTCAGTCACCGAACCTCAGCAATACCTCTGCTCGGGCGACATCTATTGCCTTAATGGCGAATGCGAGACGGTCGAGCGCGAAGCGTCAGATGAGTTCAAGGACGCACTGGTCGGGCTCCATGCCCTGGGGCAGGCCAATGCCGAATTCAGCGAGAACGACCTGTCGCTGTTCAAAGGCAGCCGCGAGACGTGCGCCAAAAAGATCTTCGGCATTTCCAACTGCTGCACGGGCAAGGGCGCCCCGATCCTGACGCCGTGGCTGTGCAGCGCCGCCGAACAGCAACTCGACAAGAAGGACGATGCCGGCCTGTGCCACAAGGTCGGGACCTATTGTTCCTCCAAGGTCCTGGGCCTCTGCGTAACCAAGCGCGATGCCTATTGCTGCTTTGCCTCGAAGCTGACCCGCATCCTGCAGGAGCAGGGCCGGGTGCAACTCCGCAAGCCCTGGGGGCGGCCGAAGAGTGAAAGCTGCGAAGGCTTCACTGTCTACGAGTTCCAACAGTTCGATCTGTCGGTCATGAACTTTTCCGAGATCTACGCCGACTTCACCGAGGCCGCGCGCCTGCCCGAGGAGGTCGCGATGCTGGTCGAAGTCCAGAACCGCATTGGCCAGTTCTACGGCCAGGCCCAGCCATAAACCCGCACGCGAGCGACACGAAAGGAGCACGCCATGCCGACGTCGACAACAACCCTCGGGCCTCTCGGTGCGGCCGGCCTGGCGATGGCTCTCGGACTCTCAGCGCAAGGCCATGCAGCGCCCAGCGAGAGCAGTGAAATAGAGATCCGCCGCGACCCGGATGCGCTCTATTGCACCGAACGGCAGCTCGGCACCTGGTTCTACTGCGAGCCCCCGGAGCGCAAGCCTGCACCTGCACCAATCAGGATCTCGCCCAAGGCAACGCTTGCCGCCATCGGTGCCGAACTCGAGGAGCTCAAGGCGAGGGCGATCCTCGATCCCAGTCCCGAGAACGTCACCTCCTACATCCGCTTCCAGCGCGCGCAGCTCGATCGCTCCTCGACTTTTGCCGATGTCTGGCAGCGTGCGCTATGGCAAGACCCAGTGCTTGACTACACATTGCAGCGGCCGGTCTCGACGCTCGGCAAGCGTACCTGGATCGACAAGCGCAAGGCCGATCGCGATCATGTCATGGCCGAACTCGGTCGCCGCTACGGCGTTTTCTACTTCTTTGCTTCGAGTTGCGGGGCCTGCGACATCTTCGCTCCGATCCTCAAGGCCGTGAGCGATCGCTATGCCTTGCCTGTGCTGGCAGTCTCGCTGGACGGTGGCCCCTCGGCCACATTCCATGACTACATCGTCGACAGTGGACAGTACGAGCGGCTCGGCCTCGGCAGCGACCGGCAAGTGCCGGCCCTGGTCCTGTTCGACAGCGTGACCCGGCGACCCATGCCGATCGGCTACGGCATCTTAAGCCAGGACGAGATTCTCGACCGCGTGTTCCAGCTGACCACGGTCAAGAGCGGGAGCGACTTCTGATGAATGACCGGTTCTCTCGCCTTCCAGGCCGGGGCAGGGGCTTATTTGGAGCCGTTGCAGGCGGTGCCCTCCTTCTCGGAACGCCAATGCCCGCAAGCGCTGGGGTCGAGGGCGAGATGTCGAGCTTCATGAGCGAGATGGGCGCAGCCGCCAATGTCACTGGCCCCAGTGCCTATCGCGGACAGTCCGCAGGCTACTACTCGATGGGCTCGGTGTGGTCGCGCTTTCCGCAGAAGAACATTCAGCCGTTCAATCTCCAGTTGCCCCATGCCCGCGCCGGCTGTGGCGGCATCGACCTGTTCTCGGGCTCCTTCTCTTTCATCAACACCGCCGAGCTCGTCGCCATGATGAAAGCGACTGCCAACAATGCCTTGGGCTTCGCCTTCAAGCTCGCGATCGACACCATCTCACCCGAAATCGGCAAGGTGATGGATGAGCTCGCGCAAAAGGTTCAGCAGATGAACCAGATGAACATTGCCAGTTGCGAGACCGCACAGGCGCTCGTTGGCGGCCTGTGGCCAACCAGCGACACCGCCTCCTCGGTGGTCTGCGAAGCGATCGCCAATAGCCAGGGCGCGGTTGCCGACTGGGCACGTGCGCGCCAGCAATGCAACAACGGCGGACAGCGGGAGAGCTTCAAGGCCGCAAACTCCGATCCCGCCATGGGCGAGCTTGCCGGCATGCCCAACAACTACACCTGGAAGGCGCTCTCCCACAAATACGGCGGGTTCGACACGCAGTTTCGCGAATTCCTGATGACGCTGGTCGGCACCGTCATCTACGATCCGGCCGGAAACGACGGCAAGCCGCGGGTCCAGTTCATTGGTCCTGCCGATGCTGCGCTGATCAGCGCCATGCTCGATGGCACCGCATCGAGCCCGCATAAGGTCCTCACCTGCGGCAGTGACAGCGCCGCGTGCATGCGCCCGACAGAAACGCAGATGGTCATCGGCCCCAATGCGGCGATCAAGGCGCGCGTCCGCACCCTCATCGAGAGCATGGCGCGCAAGGTGCGCGATCCCGGCGCTGCGCTCACTCCGGCCGAGATTCAGCTGCTCGGCATGGCAAGCGTTCCCGTCTACAAGATCATCACGGTGAGTGCCGCCGCCGAGTTTGGCATCTCGGCTCAGGAATTGAATGACCTTTCCGAAATCGTGGCGGTCGACCTCGTCACCACCATGACCATGCGCTTCATCGACATGGCCGTGAACGCCCGCTCGGACTTCAACGGGGCCGATGCGGACAGTTTGCGCGAATGGCGTGAGGGCCTTTACGAAACCCGGCGCAACTTCCTCGGGATTGCAGCGCTCACATCGCAGCGCTTCGACCAGACCTTCGTCCTGATCCAGCGCACGCAGATGCTCGAGAAGACCTTGCGCAGCCAGCTCACGCCGCAAATGGCGGCGGCATTGCGCTTCTCGCGGTCGCTCGGAACCCAGGTCCAGTAGGACCAGGAAGGGTCACGCCAAGGGGAGGGCGGCACATGCTCGAAGTCTTCACGGTCGGCAGCGGCGAATTTCTCGTCAACACCTTCAACGCCATAGCGGCCTGGACCGGGTCCGGCGGCTTCCGCTCGCTGCTCAGGGTCTGCATGGTCATGGGGCTGACCTATGCCCTCTTGATCACCGCGATGGACCTCGATTGGCGGGTGTGGCTGCGCTGGTTCATTCAGTCAACGTTGATCTACCTCGTGCTGATGGTACCAACCGTGACGGTCAAGGTCACCGATCGCATCAATCCCGGCCTTGGTCCTGCCACCGTTGCCAACGTGCCGATCGGTCTTGGCATGATGGCCTCGTTCACCAGCCAGATCAGCGACTACTTCACCCGCACGGCCGAAACGGTTTTCGTGATGCCTTCGGCGCTCAACTACTCGACCGGCGGCTTTGTCTATGGCGCCCGGCTGTGGGACAGGACACGTGCGTTCGAGATCCGGGATCCGGTCTTCCGCGCCAATCTCGATGGCTTTCTCAAGCAGTGCGCCTACTACGACATCCTCCTGGGCACTCGCAGTCTCAAAGTCCTCAGTGAGTCCAACGACATCTGGGCCGAGCTCGGCGTGAATGCCGCGACCAATCGCGGCATGAAGTTCCTGACCGATACCGGGGGCGCAACCGACATCGAGGGCAAGACCTGCGCACAGGCTTGGCAGACGCTCAATGCGCAGTGGAACGCACAGGTCGACGCGGCGGCCATCCCGTTTGCGCGCACGCTGTATCCCAAGCTCGCATCGGCCGCAGCGAGCAGCAAGCTCGCAGCAGACTTGCCGGTAATCTCGCAGCTGCTGACCGGCACCTCGGCTTCACGAAATCAGATCCTTCGCCAGAAGAGCATGGTCGATGCGTTCGAAGCTGCGCAGCTGGATTTTGGGAACGTCGATTCCGATGCCTTCGCGCTGCAGCGCGCAGATATTCAAGCCCGCAATGCAATGACCACAGCTGCAGAGCAGGGCCTCATCTGGATCCCGGTCCTCAATGTCGTGATGACGGTCGTGTTCTACGCCCTGTTCCCGGTGGTCTTCCCCCTGCTGCTGTTTCCGCGCACGGGCATCGCGACACTCAAGGGCTACTTCGCCGGCTTTTTCTATCTGGCTGCCTGGGGACCGATTTATGTCCTGATCCACAGCTTCGTCATGGACCGGCTCGCGGCCCAGTCGCGCGCGCTTGCCGGCGGTGGGGTCACGCTTGGCAACTGGTCCGGCATTGCCGGGGTGAACCAGGAAATCGCGACGATGGCCGGGTTCCTGATGATGTCTGTCCCGGTCCTGGCCTTGATGGTCATGCGCGGAACCTTGTCGGTCGCGCATAGCATGGGCTCGATGCTGGCGCCTGCCCAGGGAGCAGCGGACGCTGCAGCCGCCGAACGAACCACCGGCAACTATGCCTTTGGCGACGTAAGCCATGGCAACTTCAACGCCAACAACCGCCAGATGGCGCAGTGGAACCAGGCCCCCAATCTGGCTGTGGGTGCAAGCCACATGGGCCTCAGAAGCGACGATGGCGCGATGGTTCATGCCTATGGCAGCGGCGCGCGGGTGATCGACACAAGTGGAGCAATCTCGCAGTTGCCGTTCAAGGCCTCGATGACGCGGGGCTATGCCAGCAATTTGCGCAATCAGGGCCAGTGGTACCTCAATGAGGCCGACCGGATCGAGAACGGCACCTCGGCGACCTGGAGCAGCGCGCACGGAACCTTCGGCAGTGCGGTTGCTGCCAGCAGCCAGGTGACCGGCAGCCGCAGCGAACGCGGATCGCGCGCGTCCGACACCCACAATGTCGGCGGCAATGTCACGGTCGAGGTCTCGGCCGGCAAGTCGACCCGCGAGGTGACCAACGACGATCTGATCCTGCGGCAGGGCAATAGCCGTTCGAGCGGGAATTTCGATCAAAGGGCGTTTGGCGGCTCACTCACAGGTTCGGCTAACGGGACCGTGGGGACTCCAGGCAAGAATCTGGCAGGCAGCGGCGTTTCCGCAGGACTC
The DNA here is from genome assembly GCF_003454795.1 of Novosphingobium sp. THN1. Taxonomy (GTDB): domain Bacteria; phylum Pseudomonadota; class Alphaproteobacteria; order Sphingomonadales; family Sphingomonadaceae; genus Novosphingobium. The sequence goes on along the minus strand of NZ_CP028348.1, from coordinate 1,074,228 downwards.
GGCGCCTCAATCTACGGCAGAAGGGAATGGGGGAACGATGCCAGAACGAATGCGGAGCGGTCAGCAACGAACCAGGTTACCCGCGGCACCGACAAGTCCGAGGATGTCAGCAGTCGCGTCGTCGTCAGCGGCAACAGCGGCGACGTCCAGTCTTCGGGCACGTTCAGCCAGAACTCCGACTACACCGATGCCAGCCAGAGTCGGACCAGGAGCGAGGGCTCCGACTGGCGGGTCTCCGAAGCCGAGGAACGCCGCGCCGCCGCCGCGCGCTATCGCGAGATTGGCAGCCGTATGATGAACGAAGCAAGCTATGCAGAAAGCCACGGGTTCCAGGTCTCGAGCGACATGTCAAACCTGATCCAGGATCGATACGAGGCGCTGCAGCGCGAGCACCCCGAGTGGCACCTTCCAGACGTTGCCAATCCCTGGCTCGATTACCCCGACATAGCACGGCGCGATCAGGCGATCAGCTACATCATGGATGACCTGCTGAGTGACCTCAGGAACCGTCGGATCGAAGAGCTGGGCGATGTCACTTCGATCGCCGGGCAGGGCAAGCTCGGCAGCCATGCCGATCTCGGCATGCCGCAAGCCGCATCGCTTCCGCCAGCCGATCGCACGCCGCCCTTCATGGCTTCACCACTCGAAGGAGGAACGCTGCTTGCCGCGCCCGAAGGCCCGGTTGATGGTGCCAGGCTTGCCAGGGAACTCGGTATGGGCGTCAAGGCCGGCGCGCGGCTCGGCCGAATGAACAGCGACCTCGTCCCTGCGATGGGCGTGGTGGCGGACGAAGCAAGGGCGCTCGGTTTGCCGCGCCCGGTGGTAACCTCGGGGAATGACAGCACCCAGCACGCCTCCAGCTCGGCGCACTACGCCGACCGAGCGCTCGACTTCCGCGGAAACAACATTTCAGACCAACAGGGGGAGCAGTGGGCGGATCGCGTGCGCGAGCGCCTGGGCCCGAATTATGCGGTCGACTTCGAGAGGTTCCCCGACAACCCGGCGCGGGATCACCTGCACGTGGCCAGACGACGCGGATAGGGTCAGCCCAAGATACCGGACTGCACCGCGAACATGATCAGGAAGATTGCGATACCTCCAAGCACCGTAGGCAAAACGTATGGGTTGCCGATCTGGTCTGAGGCACCTGCTTGCGGAATCCCCGGCAACGGTAGACCCGTGACCGGCTCGGTGTCCGCTTGGCGGCAGACTAGCGGCAAGCCATCGAAGCCATAGCGATTGTGGTCCATGGCGGCGCTCCTTGCACTCCCAAGATCATATCGGATTCTCGCAGGTTTTTAATGATTTACCAGAAGAAGGGAAAGCTCCGCGCCCTTTCTGAACCTTCACGCTGCTCAGCGTGAAGCGTCAATTATTTCGCATAAGGCCGTGATGGACAATGATGCAGAGATTATGACGGATATTCTCCGATAAAATGCGGTTAATGGACAACGGCGAGGCGAGTGGATCCTGGTACAAACCTTGACAGGGTAAGAAATTTTCCTTACCTTTGCCTCCAGAATGGAGAGCATCATGGCGATCTCACTCGAGGAAATCAGTACCATTACCGCCAAAGGACAGACCACGATACCCAAGGCTGTGCGTCAGGCGCTGGGTGTCGATTATGGCGGCCGCATTGCCTTTCGGGTGAGCGATGCGGGGGTCACAGTGTGCCGTGCCGATATCGACGAGGATCCGGCAATTGACAGTTTCCTGAGCTTTCTGGCAGCCGATCTGAAACACCATCCCGAAGCGGTGAAGGCCCTTGGCCCGGAATTGGCTGCACGCATCACTTCGCTGACTGCCCCTGTTCCGGTCGATCTCGACCAGGCAATTGATGGCGACGTTGACCTTTGAGCAAGCGCCCAATCCTTGAAGGAATGACCTTAAATGGATGGGCACTCTACACCCATCCGCTTTTCCTCGACCAACTGGAGAAGTTGACGCTTGCTGTCGAACGCGCTCGTGCGAAGGATCCCGGCGGATATGCATCGACTGCCAACGCGAAGCTCCTCGCGGCGCTTCGCAAGCTGATGTTTGAGGTAATCCCCGTCGATCCAGCCCGCCCCGAATTCCGACAGGGCGGGACGCTGGGCCCGTCCCGCAAGCACTGGTTCCGGGCGAAGTTCGGAAATGGGCGATTCAGCCTGTTTTTCCGCTATTCGACATCCGCTAAGATCATCATCTTCGCATGGGTCAACGATAGTGACACGCTTCGCACCTATCGCGCGAAGAACGACGCCTATGCCGTCTTCAGGGCTATGCTCGACAAGGGCAACCCGCCCGAGGATTGGGATGCCCTGCTGAAGGCAAGTGAGACACTTACCGAAAGCTGACCCGGGCTACTCAGATCCAACTGCATCTCGACATATTCGACCTCGATCCGGTCGACATCGACAATACGTCCACACACCCGGACCCGCCCGCTGACCTCCACCGCACATTCGTCGACAAACCCAAGCCGCCAGCACAGCCCGTCTTCGTCCGGCAATATCGGCCCACGCGCTCCCGGTTCGATGGTGCCGTCGTGGAACCTGGAGACACGGGGACGGGATGGCGTCATAGGCCATGAATGGCGCAATCTGGTCGGGAGGCAGCCGCCCGGAGGCCGAACGATATGCTCGTCCTTAGCCTGCCGAGCCGCTTTTTCCCAGTAGTGTCTGGGTGAAGGATTGGCGCTGCCCGGCGGGAGGCAACCCGGACCGCGCCGTCTCCCCCTTGCGGGCAGGACGCGAAAGCGCGCGCGGTGCCCGCAGATCATGGCTCGGCGGGGACAATCCATCAGCAGTGCAAGGGCAACCGGCATTGTCATCCAACACCTCGACAGAGCTCGTCTGAACGCCGAGGTGCGAAAGGCTGCCCATGCAATGGGACAACGTCACAGATCGAGCCCCAGCGACTTTTCGGGGACTGGCAGCTGCTGCACTTGCGGTTCGCTTGCGGGACCAAGCAAAGCATCCAGCTTTGCCTTGAGATCTGCGCTCATCCTGAGCTCGGGCAACTGCCGGGGATCGACCGGATTGTGGTGGCGGGGTTCGACCTCGACTTTGCCGGCCACCTCGAGCGCGGAGGTCTTGTTCCCAGGCGTCCGGTCGAGCTGCTGCTTGAGGCTTTCGAGGTTGTTGGTGACGACCATCATGTCCTCGGTTGCACGGGTATTGAGCACGTTCTGCGTGCGCTGGGTCGCCAGATTACGCTGCGACGAGGAAATGACCTCTATCGCCTCAGGCTTGGTCATGCCCTGCGCCATATGGGCATTGAGCGCGTAGCCAAGGTCGAGCCGGCGCAGCATCGGATCGCCCGGTGCGAGCACCAGTTGCCGCTTGTCGGCAAGCTCGACCCGCACGCCTTCAGGCCGGCACTCGAGGACGGTCGCATAGGTCGACTTGGCGATGTCGCGGGCCCCATCCTTGTCGCGCCAGAACACGGTCTCGCCGTCATGAATCTTGAGCTCTCTCTGCTCGTAGAGCCCGATCCGGTCGAAGCGATGATCGGGGTCTAGCCGGTCAGGGTCGATGACCTTGCGCCGTCCCCCGGCCTCGAGCACGACCTTGCCGTCCTTGCGGATCTCGCGCACCTCGTACTCCCCGCGCTTCAGCCCCAGTTCGCGCACGTCCATCCGCGCGTCGAACACCTGGCCCACCCGATAAGTTGAGGCAAAGCGCAGTTCCTCGCGCGTGGTGTTGGCGCTCTGCAGAGTAGTGAGCGTGACACCCGGCCCGCTAAGGGCGCCCTCCTTGAGCAGCCCCACCTGGACCCGCGCATTGATCTCGGCGCGGTCATCGCGCCCGGCGGTGAGGATCGCGGTCGCCTCGCGCTTATCGGGGCTGAGCGACAGCCATATGTCGGCTGCACGAGCCACATGGTCGGGCCCTGCTTCGATCACCCGGCCGTGAGCGGCAAGAAGGTCGAGCGCCAGGCTGGCATGGCCTTCGTTCGAGAGCCCGGCGACCGCCAGCAGCAGCGGCGAGTTCTTCTGGCGGATGTTCTCGTCCATCCGCACGGTTGCTTGCCCCGCGGCCTGGCTGACGGCGAACATCTTGCCCTGTTCGATGGCCGACAATTGCTGGCGGTCGCCCATGAAGGGTGCCTTGGCGAGATCGAGCTGCTCGGCGAGCGCGGTCAGTCGCAGCATGTCGCGCGAGGAGACCATCGAGCTTTCGTCGGTGATGATGACCGTGTTGGCGAGCGCCGCCTTGGCGGCTTCGAAGCGCTCACCCGATCCCGCGGCCGCAGCCCTGCCGTAGGTGCTGAGGAACTTCGCGATCGTGTAGGCCTCGATCCCCGCCTCGCGCATCTGCTCGGCCGACATGCCTTGGCTGCCCCCGCCGCGCAGGTCGGCAACCATCTTGTTCTGGAAGGCGAGCCCTATGAGCTTGACGCCATCATCACTCAGGACCTTGTCGAGCGCTCCGAGCAGCGTCGATTTGCCCGCACCTGCGACGCCCTGGACATTGAGAAAGCGATCGGTGCCGGAGAGGATCGCGACGCCTGCAGCTAATTGGCCTTCGTTGAGCTGCCAGTTATCGACCCCGGCGCGGGCCTGCCCAAGCTGGCGCGCCGCCTCCTGCAGCCGCGCCATGGCCTGCTCGGGCGGCATGAACGCGCGGCCCTTTCCGGCCCCGGCATCGATGCGGTCCAGAATCTGTTGCTCCATCGCTAGCGCCGCCGGCGTCGTCACCAGATCGAAGTGGCCATCGAGCCGGTCGGTCTTGCCCGGGATCAGGTGGCCATCGCGGATGAGCTCGCCGATCCGCTCCACGACGGCACCGCCTTCGAGACCCTTGATCTGGAAACCCAAAGCAGCACTGAGGATCGCCTGCGGCGAGAACGCCGCCTCGCGCTCGGACAAGTGGCGGATTGCGGATGCGGTGGCGTGCTGTGCCTTGATCGTGTCGGCGGGGAGGAACAACGCAGCCGGGCCGCTCACCGCCAGCGGGCTCGGCGTGCGCAGCGCGGCGCCGATCCGGGTTGAGATTTCACCAAGCGCGGCGGTCGCGGTTTCACGGAAGGTCGGGCGCGCCTGCACCTCGGCGCGGGCCCTTGCCTCGGCGATGAGCGCCTGGCCATCGAACCCCAATTCCGCCGAGCGATCCTGCCATGCCTGGACGAGTGCTGCGCGGTCCTCAACAGCGAGCTTGGGATCGCGGGTATTGACCGTCACCCGGTCCTGTCCCTGCGGCGATGCAATGCCGAGTTCCTCGACCTTGGTCAGGATGTCTTCGCGGCGCTGGCTGAACTCCTTAATGACCGAGCTTGGCACGCCCTTGATCTCGAAAGACCCATGCTTGCCCGCCGCCTCGGTTTCGTAGCCGAGGTTCTGCAACTGCGCGCGGAAGGCGGCATGGTAGAACTGGCCGATCGTCGTGTTGTTTTTCCAGATCTCGCCGTTCCACTGCGCCTTCCAGGTGCCCTTCGGATCGCGCGTCAGGTTGGCGACGACGGCATGGATGTGGCCCTGCGGATCGAGCGCGCGGCTCGTATCGTGGGCGAACAGGGCATAGACGAGATTGCCGGTTTTTTGCGGCTCGCCGCTGCGCGAGCGGTCGTAGTTGCGGTTTTCGGCAAACTGCTTTTCGACGAGCTGCGACATGGTCGATTTGACGGCGGCGAGGTGCGCATCGAGGATCCGCTTGTCGCCGCTCACCAGCGCCAGGATCGAGGCGGACTTGGGCATCGAGAAGGTGAGGTCGAGACCCAGACGCCGCCCTTCGACCTGACCCACCATCTCGCCGTCGGGCAGCCGCCCGTTGAGGATCGCTTCGAACTGGTCGCGCTCGACCTGACCCTCAAGTCCGAGTGCGCGCGCACCCTCGCCGCCCCAGACCCCGGCTTCCGCGTGTTCATCGGCCGTGTAGTAGTTGTCGTTCGCGAAATAGTCGGCTGCGCCGCTCGACGACCTGACGGATGCGATGGAGTGCATGGGCTACATCTCCGGTCCGTCATCGTGGTCGGGCCCATCCATTTCCGCGCCCCGGGAAACATCTTTCCCCCGTCCGTCCGCGGCTTGGCGGTCGATCGCTTCGGCAAGTTCGCGCGCAGCCTGCGTGGCCCGCTGGGCGGGGAGCTTTAGAGCAGCGCTGCGGGGCGCTTTGGATGCGGCTTCGGCCTCGTTGGCGCGCGCAGCTGACGCGCTCTTTACGATCTCGGCGCTGGCGATCATCGAGCGCCCGAGGCTGGATTGCGGCGCTGCCGTGGGCTCGGCCTGCGTGGCGGCAAAATTCAGCTCTTCCTGGCGGGGAGCGGGATGGGGCTTTGCCGTTTCGTCCTCGCTCTCGGGTACGGGGGCGAGTTCGAGCTCGTCCTTGGTCTCGCGCCCGCCGACTTCGCCTTCCGCGTCATCGTCAGTCCGCCGCGCGAACTCGATCGGCTCGACATGGGCGCGCAGGACATAGCCGTCTGCGACCTTGGGATAGTCCTTGTAGGTGAGCTTGATCCGCGCGGCATCGAAGCCTTCGGGAAACACTAGGAAACCGCGCAGCGAGGGCAGTTTCATGATGTCATCGGGCAGGACGAGCGGCTGCACTTCGGAACGCGGGGTGATCGTCGCCGCGTCGCGGATATTGGAATAGCCGTAGCTGTAGGCCTCATCCATCATCCTAACTTCACGGTGCCCGATATAGTCTGAGCAGTGCTCGGCGGTGTCGCGGTCGGCAGCGGCGAGAACGAGCTTGGTCCGCGCGAGCGAGGCAAGGTTCTGCGCGCCTTCCTTGCCGTAGGTCTCGGCCAGCTTGGCGAAGGAATGGATGCCGAGCACGAAGGCGCCGCCAAAGCCGCGCGCGGTCTGCAGGCCGTCCTCGATCGCCGGCAGGCGGTGCAGCGCGTGGACCTCGTCGAAGAAGAACCAGGTGCGAAGATCGCGGGTGCGCGGCAGGCGCATCAGCGTGTGGACCGCGAGGTTCATCCACAGCGACAGCAGCGCCCGGTTGAGCACCAGTTCGTTGTGCGAGGAGGTTATGAACAGGATCGAACCGGGCTTGTTCTCCGTGCGAATCCAGTCGGAGATCGAGAAGCGCTCCTTGCCTTCGGGCAGGAACCGCAAGGCCTGGGCATTGGTGTTGAAGACGGCGCGGATTGATTCCGCCATCTTGGCCGCCTCGGGCGCGGTCAGCGGGTCGGCGACGGTGTGCTCGAGGAGTTTGTGGACCTCCTTGAGGTCGGCCATCATCAGCTTGCTGGCGAGCGCCTGGTTGGTCGCCTCGCCAAGCTTGATCAGCTTGATGCAGGTCTCGACGAACAGCGTGCGCGCAGCGAGCATCCAGAAGGGTTCTGCGCCGCCGCCATCGGCCGGAAGCAGGGCGGCGGCGATGCCGGTGAAGTCGGCATGATTCTTCGCTTCGGCGAACACCGACCAGGACGGGCAGCGCTCGTCCATCGGGTTGAGGATGATGTCGGTTTGGGGGTCGTAGAACGCCTCGACATAGGCCCCGGTGAGGTCGAACACGACGGCCCGATCGCGCCGCGCGCGCATCTGCGCAATGAGCGCGCGCATCTGGGTCGTCTTCCCCGTGCCGGTCGAGCCAATCATGATCGTGTGGGCCTGTTCGGTGCGCCAGGGGAAGGGCACCCCCGCGATCGAATAGACGTGATGGATGCCCGCCTCCTTGCGCGTCGCGAGGCTCATTTTCATGACCTCGTCGAAGCTCTTGCCGGGGAGGCGCTCGGCGATCTCTTCGCCGAGCATGTCGCGGTTATGAGCGTTGATGACATCGGCGAGTTCGGCGGCATCGACCAGCATGGCGCCGCGCTGGTGCCGCTCCTCGAGGATCGACTTTCCGCGCCGCTTGGAGAAGTCGACGAACCACACCGCGATCGGCACGGCGACGAAGAGCGAGATAAACAGCGAGCCCCAGATTGCCCGCATCAACTTGTTCCAGGCGACAACGACATCGGGGTGCGAGGCGACCATGCCAACAGGAGCCCGGACGACTTCGCCGGAAGGGAGGGTGAGGTTGAGAATCTTGGCGTGCGAGAACTCCATGAAGGTCCATCCAGCGGCGTAGATCCGCATCAGGATCATCTGGATCTCTTGGCTCTCGAGCAGCAGCGCGAGGACGATCGAAAGCGCGATGCAGAAGGTGAAGAACCACACCATCAGCGGCATCTTTGCGGAGGCGAACCACATCATGAATTCGTGGGTGATGAGTTGTGAGCCGCGGGTGAAATCGCCGGCATTGCGCGGCATGTTCCCGCGCGCGGAATGGTGCTGCAGCTTGCCCGGCCGCGCCCGGTCCGACCAGGTGTTAGGACGGCGCACAGAGCGCCTCCATCCGGCGTTCGGCTTCGGTGATCAGCGCGGTATGGGCATCGGGGTACTGGCGCTGCACGATGAGGTCAGCGACCAGGAACAGATACTCGGCCGAGAACTGCCGGCGGCGGTCCGCCTCGCTGGTGCCGGACATGACGCCCAGGAACTGCTCGAGCGCGATTCGCAAGAGGTTCGATCGGGAGACGTTTTGCGCGGTTGCGGCGGCCTGCGCCGCATCGGCCAGCGGCTGTGGAAGCCGGAGGGTAATCAGAACTGTTTCAGTCATCACCACGCCCTTCGAAAGGGCCTGGCGGAGATTGCGCGACAACGGTTTTAGGCCATCGGCGGGCCCTTGGCAAGAAAGCGGTTGGGGACCAAATGGCGTATTACATTGTAATACCGATGAAATCGCCGAATTCCGGGACTTTACCGGCAGGATACAGCAATGTAATACGATGTATTACCAAAGACCCACTCTGTACACACACGCATTTCCGCCATTTTTCCTACGGCCCTGCCGTGTAGGGTGTGCAACTCTTCCCCTTAATCCGCTGCCTTGTGTCTGGTGGGTGATTGCTGGTCTTTGATGCGCATGGATTCGGGCGTTGACCGGTTGTTCTACAGCCAACAAGCGTCACTGAATACGGAGCAACGCGCGGGATTTATTTGGTCGGTCGGCAGCAAAAGACTTGCCACTGATGCGTCTGCTTGGAATCCTCGGGACGGGAGGTTTCAGCCCCAACCCACGAGGTATCATCATGGCCAGGAAAGGAAGCCTTGAAGCAGAACAACAGGCAATCGCAAAGGAGCGTCAGGCGCTGGAAGCGCGCGAGACGAAACTGCGCGAAAGCGAGCGGGCGGCGAGTGTCGAACTGATGCACAAATCGGTTCTGGGCAAGGCCTCGTTCAAGAGGGTCGAAGCATTCTTCGCCGCTCTTGGGAAGCTCGGCTTGGAGGAAGCGGAGAAGCGCCTGCGGGCAAGCTGAAACCGGTCTCGACCGAGGCCGGCGCAGCCGGGGTTCCCAAAGTTGCTGCCTGCATCCGCAGGCAGTTGAGGGGGCCCCGGCTGCGCTTTATCTGGACACGCAAAAAAGGGGGCCGGAGAGCCCTTGTCGGTGCCCTCCGGCGCAGCGATCGATGTTCATTTCAGAACGGGCACTCCGCGTCCCATTCGAGATCCATCACCACACTCATGAAGCTCGCGGCGCGGCCGATGTTCGCTTCGTCGAAGTCGTCGGCCATCATACCCGGAACGGAGTGGACGATCCGGTCGATCAGGTCCTGGGGCAGGGCGTTGTAGTCGCCTTCGTCGATGGCGAGAAAGCCGCCGAACTCATCCTCAATGACATGGCTGTCGAAGAAGCTGTGCTGAGCCCGGATAGTCGCGGCGCGTACCGCGGCGTCATAGCTGATGTGGTCGAACGCCGGGATGTCGAGGGTCTTGGTAAGAGCGTTCATGTGAGCCTCCTGTCAAAGGAATTGAAGAGGTCACCTCGGGTATGGCCGAGCTTGGCCCGGGTCAGGAACGGGCCGCTCGCGGCCCGCCGCGCCAGCGGGGGTGGGGGAGCCGATTTTTTCGCCTTCTTCGGGCGTAAAAAGTTGGGGAACCGCCCTTCTTGACGCGGGCCGATGGCGGCCATCATGCTTGGAATTCTGCGAGAGTGTTTAACCCTGTTGGGCAGCCCCCGGTGGTCCCATGCACGGGTCTTGAGCGCCCGGCCGATGCGAAGCCTTCGCGCCCCTTCCAGCAGGCCGTCAGGCCATTACTGGCGGGGGCAAGATGCGAGCGAGCCGGGCCATGACAGTGTGCGTCCGGGTCGACAAAAAAGAAGGGCATCCGGCGGTGAGGCCGGACACCCTTCTGGTTGATGCAATCGCAGCTGGTGCCGCTCAGAATGGCGGGAGGTCATCGCCATTGACGGTGCCACATGCCGTGCGCTTCATCGCAGGCCGCTCAGCTTGCGCTGCGGCTTTGGTCCGCGCCGCCGGGGTCTCGTTCTGGACCGAAGCGTCGCGCACGATGTGCAAGGGAATGCGTGCTTCCCGCAGGCGATCGGCAAGGTTCGCCTGGATGCCGCCGCCGCTGCATACTACCGCTTCGACAGGCTTGAAGGCGAGCATGCGTGCGTTGCGCTGATAGGGCGCCGAGGCTCCCCGCGAGGCATCGGGCTTGCACAGGATCACCGGTACATTGTGGCGCGAGGCCCAGGCCGCTGCGATCACGTCCGCGCCCTTGTTCTGGGCAGTCGTTGCCAATGCCATCGAAGGGACGCGTGCATGGATTGCATCGAGGTAGTCTTCGACCAGCGCAATGTCCGTGAACTGCTGTCCGCCCGAGAACACCACGACCGGACCCGATGGGGCGAACTGCTCGCGCCGCTGGGCCTTCTGGGCCGCAAGATAGTCGCGCGCTTCGATCATCGAGGCATTGGTCTTCGACGACACTTTGGAACCGCGCACCGGCGAGAAGGGGCGGCCGGTTTCGACAAGATAGATCCGCGCGGCATGGTCACGCATGCATTCCATCGCATCGCGGCATTCGGCAAGGCTGCGGGCCTGCATGGTGAGGTCTTCCAGATCGGTCGCGTAGACCTCGCTCGGATCGTATTCGCGCAGCTTCTCCTGGAGCCGGTTCGCCATCGCGTCCTCGCGGTCATCGAGCCGCATGGCGACGACGTGGAAGCTGTTGGCCACGCCCCATGCGACTTCGCTTGCGAAATCTTCCATCCGGGTGTCGCGGAACAGGTCGAAGACCGTTGCCAGCATCATCTCGATCGCCGCCTGCGCCAGCTCGGGATCGGGCATTTCGACAGCGCTCGGCTCGTGCTCGATCGAGAGCTTCGCCAGTTCGGTCTGCTCCATGAATGCCCGGGCGTAGTCAGGCGTCGCGATTTCACGCGCATAGTGTTCGGCAAGGTCGGCGAAGTTCGAGAAACGGTCCGTCATGATAACCTCCAAAAGGTATTTTCTCTCATCACGCTGATGAAAGATGCCCATCGGAAAGACGCCGGAGTCAGGCAGTCAGGGACGGCGGGGCGCACGCGCTGCCGCCGCGAATAGCGGGCGTGGGGGAAGCCGATTTTTGCTCGCAAGGCGCTAGCCGCAGCAGGCCAAAATCGGGGGGCACCCGCGATCCTTGACGGCCGCCAATCTCCCAGGCGTCATGCTGTGGCGATGCTGATTTCGCTCAGCCACCGAGATGAGAGAGATTACTGTTTTGCCCCCGAACCCCATCTGGGCGTTCGGGGTTAACCGCAAAACACACTTAGCCCTTTTCCACTCAGAGCCTGTCGAACACCGATCCCATGCGCGGTGAAAACAGGCGCTCGTAGGTCTTGAGGAGATGCGTGTCGGTCATCGCGGCGACGAAGTCGCAGATGACCCGAAGGTCGCCGCCAGCAGCTTCGTATTTCGCGAGCTCGTCGCGTGGCAGCAGCCGGGCGGGGTCGGCCTGCATCGCCTCGAAAACGGCGACCACCATTCCCTGGCCCTTGAACTCGAGATGCTGGACGGCAGGCGAGGTAATCACCTCGTCGACGACAAAGCCCTGCAACACGTCGAGGAACTCGCGCTGGGAGGAGGCGACCCGCACACCCCAACGCAGGAATGGCTCGGCGAACTCGGGGCGCTCGACGAACTCGACCGCAGTCAGGAAGTGATGGACGAGGCGGCCGATAAAGCGCTTGCGCGAAGCGGCACCGCCGAACAGGCCATCGACCATCTGGGCGAAGACGTCATTCTCGCTTTCGCCTGGGTATTTGGCCTTGAGCGCGTCGAGGAAGGAGGGACACTTGTCCTGGAGCGCAGCGGCGAAACGCTCGCGCGTGACAAGATCGAGTGCGATCGCGTCTTCAAGGTCATGAACGCCGTAGGCAATGTCATCGGCCGCATCCATGATCGAGCAGTCGAGTGCCTTGTGGCGAGGCTTGCCGTGCTTGCCCTCGTGCGGCGTGAAGGCTTGAAACGCCTCGCGATCCGCAGGTGACAGAGGCTCGAGGATCCAATCGACGACGTCCTGTTCGCTATCAAGGTAGCACTTGGGCGGCTTGCTCGCGCGGCCGTCGATGATCTTGATCGTCGAGGGACCGGCGAGCAGTGCGGGGGCGAGCGCAGGGTTGGCAATCTGGCTGAAGGCGACCGGGTACTTGAGGACTCCGAGCATTGTCCGGCGCGACAGGTTCGCGCCCGCTCCTGCGGAGAAATTCTCGAGGCGCGCAAGGATGCGCAGGGTCTGGCCATTGCCCTCAAACCCGCCAGCACCGCGCATGCAGTAGTTGAGCGCGATTTCGCCGCCATGCCCGAAGGGCGGGTGCCCGAAATCGTGGGTGCACCCGATCGAGTGGATCGTGCCGCGATCGGGCAGCAGCGGGGTCGCCGGATGATGGGGGAAGGACTTCTCGAGCTGGCGGGCGATGCCGCCAGCGATCTGCGCAACCTCGAGCGAATGGGTGAGGCGGGTGCGATAGAAATCGCTGTCACCGAGGTTGAGGATCTGGGTCTTGCCCTGCAGCCGCCGGAACGAGGCCGAGTGGATCACGCGCGCATAGTCGATGTCGCCATCGTCCCGCGCGTCCTCGCTCTGCGGGGTCCAGCCCTCGCGGCGGGCTGACCAGTCACGGGCAATAGTCATCGCGATCAGCGGATCACGGTGACGGCGACACCGGCTGCGTCCGCGACGGTGCGCCACTGCTTGTCGGCGGTCAGCGCCGGAAGACCGTCCCGGCGCGCGAGCGCCAGGCAGAAGCGGTCGCCGAGCGACAGGCCGGCATCGGCCGTCGCAGCACGCAGGCGCCCGGCGATGGTGGCGAGCGCCTGGTCGGCCTCGACGATCGCCATCGGCAGGGGCCGCAGCATGGCGTCGACTTGTTCGGCGGGCATGCCCGCATGGATGAAATGGCTGACGACCTCGGCGTAGTTCACGCTCGACATGCGCGAGGCACCGATCGCATCGGCGACCTTGCCCGCGCCGGGCTCGTCCCGGAGCAGGGCAAGCAGCGCGGAGGCGTCGAGTACGACTTCGCTCATTCGCCCGATTCCGCGCGGCGGCGGCCAAGAAAGGCATCGACCGAAGCCTCTGCCTTGTCGCCGGTGTACTTCTTGGCAAGCGCCTGCGCGTGCGCGATCGACTGCGCCACGGTGCGCAGGATCACGCCGTCCTCGGTTTCTTCGACCAGCAACGCGCCGCCGCCGGCTAGGCCGAGCCGCTTGCGGATCTCGGCCGGCAGGCTCATCCGACCGTTTGGCGTGATCGTCACTTGCACCGTCATGGCACTGCTCCTGATGTGGCAAACGCGTCGCGAAGCGTGCGTGTGAGCCAGCTTAGGGAACATATGCCACAAAATCGCAAACGTGTCACGAACAGCCCCACTTGGGTGAGTTCCATTTGAAGTGCGTCATCCGTCGAGCGTTACCATTTCATCCGGGGTGGGGCGAGCCCCACCCCGGATGATCCGTCATCTTTGGCGCCATGAACTGCCATGGTTTCGGCGAGTACCTCTCGCGGCGTCCTGTATTCGAGGCACTTGCGCGGGGTGTCGTTGAGCCTGGCAGACACCGCTTCGATTGCGTCAACGGGGAGGGCCGCGATATCGACATCGAGCGGCAAGAACCGCCTCAAGCGTCCGTTGAGGTTCTCTACGCCACCCTTTTGCCAGGGCGATCTCGGCTCGCAGAAGTAGCTGTCCATGCCCATCCTGGATCGCAATGTGCCGTAGGCCGCGAACTCTGTCCCACGGTCAAAGGTAATGCTCTGCCGCAGGCTGGAGGGAAGGGGAGCCAGCTTCGCTTCAATGCCAGCCATGACGCCCGCCGAAGTCCTGCTGGGGTTGCGCCAGAGCATGACGAAGCGGCTCTTGCGCTCCACCATGGACGTCAGATTCGACTTGCCGAACTGCTTGCGGAAGATGACCAGGTCGCCCTCCCAGTGGCCAAAATCCGTTCTTTGCGAGATGCTTGACGGCCTCTGGCCAATGCAGCTGGTGTGGGGGATCTGAAGACCGCGTGGCTTGCGGCCGCCGCGCGGTCGACGCCGCCTACGCGACCAAGGTAAAAGCTGATAGAGCGCTTGGCGCTTGCCTTCTTCGCCATAGACATAGCGGTAGATCGTCTCGTGGCAGACCCGCCGGCTGCCCGAGTGGCGCAAGCGTCCGGCAATCTGTTCCGGCGACCAACTCTTTCGTAGACCATCGATCACCTTGGCTGCCAGTTCAGGATCGCGCACCAGTTTGCGACCAGGTGCACGACGGTCTGCAGCGTACTTCTGGGCCACATTCGGAAAGTAACCGCGGAAGAACGGCTCTTCGTCGTGCATGAAGTTACGGCGTAACTCGCGGTAGATTGTGGACGGATGCCGACCGAGTTCCGCCGCGATCCTGCGCACGGGTATGCGAGCGTCTGTCAGCCGCGAAATCGTCTCGCGATCATCCCGTCCAAGCTGGCGATATTGGGCTCCCATATGCGTTCCTCCGAGTGGGGCTGAAGCCTCAGAAATCCTCGAATTTCGCACTTCAAGGTAGAATCCACCTTGGCATGATCGCTCAGTTTGATAATACATCTTATGTTAAATTTCATCAATGGGTCACGCGGATCTGCCGTCGCCCGACAAGTGCGATCGCGCGAAGCATAGCACTCCAGAGTCAGGCAAAGCCCCCATCTATCAGCCGATCGAGATAGGCGTGCACCTTACTGCTCCATCCCTGACGCACGAGTTCGTCTGCCGTAGCATCGCCGAAGGAAGGCAATGTTCGCGACCGGTACCAGTCATAGGCCGCTGGCGCGCTGCCCGCCCAAAGAATGAGCCGGTCGATAATCCCGCACATTTCGTTCAACCGCGATTGCGTTGCCACGCGTCCGATGGGAGCAGCATTGGCAAGCGCATCAGGCGAGAGTCCGACGACAATGGCCAGCCCGGATTTGGTGGTCTTCAGGGCCGCAGCCAGACGCCTGGAGGAAATACCGTGCTGGTCGGATACTTCCCTCAAGAATGCCGAATTGCGCATGGATCTGTCCAACTACATTTAGTCTGTATTGCATTTTGCAATACACTGTGTATGATGCCTTGCGGAGATAGAATATGGCCAAGTCCCTTGAACGCAAGGATCACCCGGTATCGATGCGACTGCCCGATGCCGACATTGCCCTGATTGATCGTGCGGCAAGTGCGCGCGGGCGCTCGCGAACCGATTTCGTGCGAGAAGCAGCGGTGCGTGCCGCCGAGGATGTCCTGATGAACCAGAGGCTCGTGCGGATGAGCGCCGAAGGGTTTGCCGAATTCATCGCGCTGCTTGAAAAGCCTGCCGAGGCGGTTCCAACGCTCGTCGAGGTGCTCAGGCGACCCGCGCCTTGGGACATGCCCTCGGACGATCGGCACTGACAATTGGGCCTGTCGCCGCCGGAACTGTTGACCGCAGCTCACGAAGTCGATGACTTCGACTGCGGCAAGCCATCGCTCAATCACTGGCTAAGGGCGCGCGCCCTTGCAAACCAGGAGCGCGGGTTTACCGCGGTGTTGGTCGTGCATGAGGCAATGCGGGTTGTCGGCTACTATGGGCTGGCGCCGACATCGGTGGTCCCCGGCATTCTGCCGCGTTCCATCCGAACGGGGCAGCCACCCGATCCCGTGCCTTGCCTGCTGCTCGGTCAACTCGCGACCGATCTGGCATGGGCGGGACAGGGTATCGGCTCGGGATTGTTGCGCCATGCACTGGGACGGTGTCTGGAGGCTGCCCGCCTCGTTGGCGGTCGTGCAGTGATCGTCAATGCCATCGACGACGAGGCGGCGGCCTTCTGGCTAGGCAAGGGTTTCCTGCCTTCGCACGACGATCCGCTCGTGCTGTTCCTGTCGATCGGCGCCATCGCTGCTTCCCTCGCAGCGGCAGACCGTTGAGCCTGTGCCGGATCAGGGCACGACCGAAACCATATACGTGAAATTCGGCCGATGGCCCGCAGCGCGACTCTAGCCGAACGCGACTCCGAGCTTCTTGCACTTTGCCGGGCCGCCTGGACCTTGGGCTGCGCCTTGGGCGCCGCCTTAGGTGCAGCTTCGGGCGCTGCATTGGCCTCAGCCTTCGGGCTTTGGCCAAGCTAGCGGCCAAGGCCGATCCGGACCGCGAGCTCCTTGCGCTTGGCAGCATAGTCGGGCGCGACCGTCGGGTAATCGGTGGGCCGGCTCCAGCGCGTCCGGTACTCGGCCGGGGTCATGCCATGCTCGGTGCCAAGATGGCGCTTGAGCATCTTCATCTTCTCGCCGCATTCAAGGCAGGTTGCGGCATCGGGCTTGACCGAGGCGCGCACCGAGACGGCAGGCTTCAGCTCTTCTGCGGCCGGCTCCGGCGCCTGTCCAAGCGTGGCAAGCGAAGCATAGACCGCCTGGATCAGGCCCGGCACGTCGGCGGCCGCCACCGAACTGCTGCGGACATGGGCAGAGACGATGTCGGCGACATGATCCAGCAGTGCTTCGCTTTCCACGCGGGCGAGACCTTTCCAATTCACGGATCGAGGGTTCCAGGCGATAGTTCGCCACCACGCCATAGGAGCATCACTGAAGTGCGAAGGCCTGACCTGGTGCTCAAGGTTCGAAGAGTTCAAGCCGCAAAGAGTTCGCCCTGGGGATTGGCAGGATCTGGACGTTGTCGCTGCGGCGGCGCGGGTTTGCGCAGCAGCGCAAGCACGCCGGGCTTGACCACATATACCGCATGACGTCCGCCGCCGCGGTTCTTGTGATTGGTGGCGTAGCCCGCATAGTGGCGGGTCATCAGGCCGGCGCGGACCAGATCGGAAATCGCGCGGCTGACATTGGCGCGGCCCACGGCCTGGACCTGCTCTTCCACCGCTGCGTCGATGCGCGCCGCATCGCGAACAGCGTCACCGGTAAGTTCGTCCTTCAGCGCAGCGGCAACGCGCGCACGCAGCGCCGCACGGCGAGCGGGCTGTTCGCTCATCGGCAAAAGCTGAGAGCAGAGCCATTCGCGCAGGAGCACCGGCACTCCGCCCTGCGCGACGAAGGGCCCGGCCTGCCCTCGCCCATCGGCAATTTCGGCTACCAGTTGAAGGACGAGGAACGCATAGCGCGGACGGTTCGAGGCTTGGACCAGGACCGCGTAGATCCCACCGACGCCAGTGATTTCTTGGACTCGTTCCATCGATCAGTATTGAGCACAAAAGGTGAATCCTGTGAATCCCCTTTGTGCCCTGCCCTGTCGTTTGTCGCCCGTGACACTTCGCCCGGAGCCCGCTCGTGAGATGCGCGGCCGAGCGTGCTGCCCTTGCCCCGCAACCACGTTCGTGATCGTACAAGCGTGATCGATGATCGCGCCCGTCTGCGCATGTCACGAGCGCAGCGCAACGTGACACTCTGCCCTAGGGCAAAGTGTCACAGATGCCATGCCCGAAAGGGCGCCAGCTGCCGACGCGGTTGGCAAAAAAAGGGCCGGCTTGCGCCGACCCCTTGGAAAGTTTTGGGAGAGGATGCCTAAAAGGCACCCCCGATATGAGCCGGCACCCACCATGCTGCAAGTGCGAAACAGACGCCGCGGGTTGCCTTTTTCGCAACTGGTGTTTCGCCCGTCGCAGCGACAGCATGCGTGCTTGGGGGCCTAAGCCCGATGGAAGGCGGCCGTGCCGCCTCCCGGGCTCGGGTTCAGAGGAAGAGCACTTCCTCGGCAACGATTTCGACAGCGTAGCGTTCGACGCCCTCGCGGTCGGTCCACTTCGAGTAGTGCAGCCGGCCCTGCACCTCGACCAGGTCGCCCTTCTTCTTGTGCTTGGCGACCGAGGTGCCGAGGCCGTTGAAGGCGGTGACGCGGTGAAACTCGGCGAGGGTCTCGGTGTAGCCAGCCTCGTTCTTGACCGTCTTGCCGTCGACCAGCCTGGGGCGGTCGGTGACGAGGGTGAACGACGTGATCGCCGTCTCGCCGGCGTGGCGGGTTTCGGGAGCGGCGGCGATGCGGCCGATCAGGATGACGAGGTTCTTCATGGGGTATCTCCGTGGCTTGAACTCGGCGGAACCGCCCGCCGATGAACATCACAGGCAGGGCCAAAGGCCCGGGCCCGCACCGAACGCATGTGAGGGAAACCCAAAAGCGAGGAGTGGTGCGGCAAGCCCGAAGGGCTTCACGGTCCGCTGCTTTTGGGTTGCGGCCAGGGACTGGCCCTGCAGGGTTCATCGGCAAACGAAGGGCGGTTTCGTCAGGTCAGGCTCAGCGGATCCCCGCAAAGATCAGATCCGTCAGCCTCGGCCATTTCGGCAGGACCTGCTCCCACCCGCCAGCGCCCGCGCAGCGGGCATTGCCTTTCTCGACCCCCGCTCCATACTGGTCAGTGACGCACGGTCACACGGGGCCGGGCCCAGCCCCTCCCGTCCAGTGCCATGCGCTACGGCAAAGCTATTCGTCAGATGCGCAAGAAGGCGGCCGCAGGCGAGCATGGGTCGCCTGCCCTCGATGGGGACGCTCAGCGCCAGGGCCTCGCGAGGCCTTGCGCGACCAGATTGTCGCCGGCATCCACGCCGTTCACCGAAACCGAGGCGAGCGTCCGTCCATAGGGGTCGGTGCCAAGTCGCGTGATCGTCACCCGTCCGCGCGACAGCAGCCGCGTCAGGGCAACCCACGAGGCTTCGCCTGCGGCAAAGTCACACCAGGCATAGGACCGTCTCCGGTCCTGGCACTTGGGACTATCGGGCAGTTCGGGTGCATGGATATTGGCGATGCGGACACGCTCGCGGCCGCAGCGGATCGTGTCGCCGTCGTGAACCGTAGGCGACATGCAAAGGGCGGAGGCAGCAAAAGCGATCGGCATGGGTAGAGCCTAGCGCCCTCGCCCGCCCGCGCCAACCAGCCTCGCCGCTTCCTCCACTGGCCCCGATCGTGACCCGAAGGGCCGGCATCCATTTCGGCGAGCTTGGGTGGGCGGCGGTGCGAAAGCGCCGACGCTCCGCCCTAGCGAGTAGAGCGGGTCGCCGCGGCGCCCGCGTGGGACGCGGGCCCCGGGGTGCCCCCTTCCCTCCCCGCCTCGCCAGACTCCCGCAAAACCGGTATGAACGCACTTGAACCCGGCCGCTTTGGCTCCTCTGCCGTAGGCAGAGCCATCGAAGGGAAAGGATCCCGGCCCATGGCTGATCCCCAGATGATGCCAAGCGCCCTGCAGGTGGCGCGCGCGATGACTGAGGTGCTGCGCGCGAAGCTGAGTGTCTTAGCAGCTGAAGAGGTCACGCTCTCCCGCGAGGAAGCCGCGCTTTGCCTCGGTCTTGCCGAAGGCGTGACCGAAAGCCTGGAACAGGAAGCACTTCAGGACCGGTGAGCCGCCCGGCCCTGCGACCTACCGGACATTGAGCCCCAATTCGCCTAGCAATTGTCCGGCCTGCTCGCGCGAGATCGTCGCCACGCGAAACGGCCCGGCATCGACGAGGCGTAGCCCGCCGAGGTCGGCACCGCGCAGGTCTGAGCCCTCAAAGCGCGATCCGGCGACCAGCGCCTCGCGCAGCGAGCAGTCCTCGAACACCGTCATGCGAAAATCGCCCTTGCGCACATCCGCACCCGACAGATCGACCCGGCGCAGAGTTTCCTTGCGAAACGAGAAGCCGGGCAGCTTTGCCGAGACCAGCAGTACTTCCTCGAAATGGATGTGCATCGCGCGCACCTCGGTGAAGTCGACCTCGGTCAGCTTGGAACCGGTGAACCGGGTTGAGGTCAGTCTCGCGCGGCGCATCGAACAATTGTTCCAGTCGCCGCCGAGGAACTCGGCCTCGCTGACGTTCGCGCCCGAGAAATTGACGAACGGCCCCCGGCAACCCTGCCAGACCGTGCCTTTAAGCTTTGCCCCCGCAAGATCGCTGCGCCGCAGGTTGCAGCGTTCGAAGCGCCAGCGGGTGAGGTCGAGCCCGGAGAGGTCCGCCTCCTCGACGTCGCAGTCGATGAGTGTGCGCGGCGTCCTGCCGATCAGGCGCTCGATGTCGCTTCGCACCAGCGTGGCGCCCGCGATCGGCTGCGAAGCGAAAAGGTCGTCCATCACGCGCCCGGCCGCCAGGCGCCAGCTTGGGCGGGTTGGCACAATGTTCCCGTAGTCAATTGGCCGGGAGTGCGCATATGGGGAGCAAAAGTGGACTGGGGGTTCCCGGTCGGCGTCATAGCCTCGGTGAGTTTCACCGGGGCTTTTCGCCTATTTGGGGCGGGAAAACCTTGAGCCCCCAGTTTTCATAGCCGCTGCCGACATTCTCGCGCCCGCCGTCGCAATAGAACTTGCGGGTCAGGACCTCGAACGCGCGGTTGTCCTGGCTCGGCCGCAACACACTCATGCGATGGGCCTCGCCACCAGGTCTGCGAGCTGGAGCCCGGACGTGTTCGCCATCTTGTCGGCAAAGACAATCTCGAATGGCAGGGGCGCGCCCAGCTTGTTCTCGCCGTCGCAGATCCTGCGGAACTCCAGTTCGAGGTCCTTGTCCTCCTTCTTGCCGCGGCACTCGAAGACCACGTGGGTCTTCTTGGCGTCCTGGTTCTTCCCGATGAGGAACTCGTAGAGCGTCTCAAGGCAGAACCCGAGGGCGAGATGATAGGGGTTGTCGCGTTCGACATCGCGCGCGCCGAGCCGGTGCTTGTCGATCACGCAGCTGATCAGGATGAAGTTCGACTTGTCGATGATACCGCTGAGGCCATCGATGAAACCCAGCTTCTCGGCTTCGTTAGCGAACTTGAAGGGGCCGGTTTCCTTCCGAATTTCTCGCTCGTGCAGGATCACGATGTCGTGACCAAAGTGGTTGAACTTGAACTTCTCGAGCGCCGGGACGACCTTCTCGCTGTAGTGCTTCTTGTAGAAGACGCAGAATGCGAGGACGAACAGCGGGTAATTTGGATCGACGGTCTGCATGCCGTCATCGCACCGTGATGCCAGCGCGGAACCTGCAAGCCAAGCCGAAGCGGGGTTTTCCACACACCACCCCCCGACACAGCAAACCTTGCAGCACCCGCACCGCCAGCATAGACTGGCGCAGCGTGCCCATCCGGGCCGCGTCAGACGAAGGAGATGCGCGAGAGGTCGAACGGGCAGCGTCGATCGCGAGAATTGGAGCAGACCCCAATGATCCAGCGATACCGTGTGCTCGGCCACAGCTTGGCCGAAGGCGATGAACTTCAGCACGTGCTGCGCGAAGCCTACGAGCGCAAAGTCCCGGTCCATTGCGAATGTCGCAAGGGAGCCAACCTTCCCCTCTACATCTCGCACCGCCAGAATGGCTACGTACTCGCGCGCTGGCCGGGTTCGGGCGCGCGCCATGCGACCGCCTGCGATCATTACGAAGCGCCCGACTACCTCACCGGCATGGGCCAGGTGCGCGGGAGCGCCGTGCTCGACGATGAGGCGAGCGGCGAAACCAGCCTCAAGCTCGGCTTCCCACTCTCGCGCGGGGCGGCCCGGCTCGCGCCCGCGGCGCTCACTAACGACAAGCCGACGGTGAAGTCCTCGGGTCAGAAGCTCTCGATGCGCGGGCTGCTGCATGTCCTCTGGGACCGGGCCGAGCTGACGCACTGGCATCCGAAAATGGTGGGCAAACGGACGTGGTTCGTGGTCCGCCGCGCGCTGCTCGAGGCCGCAGCAAGCTGCCGGGCCAAGCAGGAAGCCCTGCCCCACGTGCTTTTCGTGCCCGAGAGCTTCAAGGTCGAAGAGAAGGAAGAAATCCGGGCCCGCCGCCGCGCGGCGCTCGCCCGGGTCTATGCCTCGCGGGACGAGATGATGGTCGTGGTTGGTGAAATCAAGGAGATCGTTCCCGCGCACGGCGCGGAAAAAATCGTGCTGCGCCATGTCGGCGACATGCCGTTCGTGATGGACCAGGACATGGCGCGGCGCTTCCACAAGCGGTTCGCGGGCGAACTCGCGCTGTGGCAAGCGCAGGATGGACCGAACGGCAAGAGCGGTTACCTGGTTCTCGCCGGCTCGTTCGCGCGGCGGCGAGAGGGCACGTTCGACCTCATCGAGGTCGCGTTGATGCCGGTCACGCCCGAGTGGCTGCCCTACGAGACCAGCGACGAGCGCTATCTCGTCGGCAAGGCGGTCGCGGAGAAGAGGCGGTTCGTGAAGGGCCTGCGCGTCAATCTCGACACCGACACGCCGATCGCCAGCCTGGTGCTCAAGGACACCGGCGAGGAAGCCAGCGCCATTTACATCTATGACCGCGACAACGAGGTGGCGGAGCCGCTGGAAGCGCTGCTCGCCAGGCAAGGCGTCGCTCACCTGCTGTGGAAGGAAGGCGAGCCGTTCCCGGCCCGCGTCAGTCGGCCACCACGGCGAAGCTGAGATGGACAGCAGGCCGCCTGAACAGGCTCAGTCGTCCGATCGGGGCAGCGGTTTTGTCGGCAGGAGGTCGAGGCGCCGGGGCGCGTCGCTCCCGGCGCGCAAGGCTTCAAGCCGCGCCGCGACCTCGCCCTCGTGCTGGGTGATCTCGATCCGGTTCAGACCCACGATCGTCCAGACCGCAAGTTCGGGCCGCTCGGTCACGTGGACCGAGTAAGCGATGGGCAGCGTGTCGGGATAGAGCCAGAGCAGCAGCACCGGCAGCGCGGCGAGATTGGGTTGGCCGCCGGTCGCAGCGAGCGTCTTCACGGCCTTGTCCCGATCGTACCGGCAGGTGATCCCGAACGGCTGCGGGTGCCCGGCGAGACCGAGGATCGTCTCGCGCGGATTCAGCTCAAAGATCGCGTCGAGTTCAGCCGGGGGTTCGGCTTCTGCGTCCTCGGCCACCTCGGCGAGGAACAGTTCGACCGCGGCGAAGCGCGCGGCTTCTTCGCGGGCGCAGGCAAGTTCGAGCGTGAGCGTGATCGAGGACATGGCTGGGACTTTCGTGTTGCCGCGCGCCGACGCGTCCCGATGCCAGGGCAAGGGATAGAACGGCCGGAAGACCGGGATTTGAACGGGTCAGCGAGGTGGCGCTCAACGTGGGCGCGTTCGCGCTCGCGCTGGAGATTGAAGACGGGGACGCCGTGGCTGGCGGCGATGGGTAGCGCCTCGCCGGTGCCGCCCGAGGCCTCGCCGTCGGCGGTCCAGCACAACACGAATTCCGCGGGGCTATCGAGCGAGGTCCCCAGCACCTGGAACACGTTCCGGGTGTGGAGCGCCTGGACGAAGGCCGAAAGTCCGGCAAAGGCCGGATGGTGCGCCGCGGCGATCGTGCGCGCCCTGTCCCAGACCTCGGGCCTCAGCGTGCCCGGATGGAACTCGCTTGCCGAACCGCGCCAGCCCGCCGCCGGCAGGAAGATCTGCGGGTTGCGGCCCGCCCCGCGTTCGAACGTGCTATCGGCGCCGATGGCGTGGCCCGAACGCAGAACATAGCCGTGCTTGGTGAGCGCGAAGGCGGCGCGGGTCATCAGGCTGAGCACTTCGGGCGGCGTCGCGCGCGCGCCGATCCCGGCGTACAAGCGAGGCATGGGATTGGACTCCAGTCAAGAACGCCCAGCCCCAAGTCCCCTCCCCTTACCCGCTGTCGGCAGCGGCGACCGTGGCAGGACCGTAGGCGGCGAGCAGGTTGCGGTGGAGCACCGCGTTCTTAGCGGGAAAGAAGCTGCCGTCGGCGTTCGCCCGGGTGATCTGGAGCGCGGCGGCGATAACCTCGCGAAACGGTCGCATGACCGCGCGCGAGCCTTCGTAGGTCACCGGCTGCGGAAATCCCGCCGCGATCCAGGTGGCCGGTTCCACGAGGTCGTCGAGCCAGGCCTGCGCGGCTTCGGGCAAAGGCAATTCCGCTACGACCAGCCACAGCGTCCGGTATGTTCCGAATTCATGGGCATTGGCGACGATAGCGAAGCCGAGCGGCAGGGGGGCTCGCCGTTGATGGCGATGACCGCCGCCTTGAAGGCGAGCAGTTCGAGCGTGTTGGCGGCGGCAAAGTCCGCGCATTGCCCGAGCTGCGCGCAGGGCTCATCGGCGGGGCCGGCGCCGAGTTCGAGGATCCGGTGCCGACTCATGGCACGGCCTCCTCCGGTTCGTCGGGATACCAGGCGAGTTCCACCGCGTCCGAATGGCCGGCCTCGAACTCGGCGATGCGCGCATGGGTGATCAGGCCCGCACGATCCTTGAGCCCGACATAGGCGCCGTAGAACCGACCGCCCACAGCAACGAACTGGGCGTGGACGTCTTCGCTCACTGCCTCGGTGACGAAGAAGCCCGGCACGTCCGCGATGTGCGCCGGGGGCAGGACGCCAAGCATGTCGTCGAAGAAGGTCTCGCTCACCCGCGATAGCGGGAAGCGGGCAAGCACTGCCTCGCGCGAGGCGGCCAGCAGGGCCCCATCAGTTACGGCCATCGCTCGCACCTCCGGTCGTCACGAAGGCCGGGATCGCCAGCTCTGCGCGGGCCATCTCGCGCTTGAGATCGCGCAGCCGCGTGAAGCTGTTGATCCACGACGGGGGAAGAGGACATACTCGTCCTCGCTTGCCGTGTAGTCGCGCATCGGGCCTTGCCCATCGAACAGGATGATTTCGGGGAGATAGGCGCCGAGGCAGCCGCCGGACCAGCGGCGGAACGGCAGGCCGTGCTCGGCGCAGAACGCGTCGATCTCGGGGATCTGCCCGCCGTTGAGTTCGGTCCCGTAAAGCTGGAGCGGCTCGCCGAGGGGGAGCACCGCCGGATCAAAGGGTTCGCCGTCCCACTCGGTGCGCAGGTCATAGTTGGCCGCGTGCGCGGCAAAGGCTGCGAGATGTTCGCGCGGCAGAGCGCCGCCGATGGTGATGTGAACGGGGGCTCGGTCGCCCATGGTTTAGGTCCTTTCGCTTGGGTCTGATCCGACCGGCGAAGCCCCCCTCCCCTCAGCCTGACGTCGCTGCGGGCCTCCCTGCGCCCCAGCGCTCGGCTGTGCGATCGATGGCGAGTTCACTGGAGCAGGTCTGGCACAGCGCGAAGGCTTCAGCAGGTGTGCCCGCGAGCCACTGCTCCCAGTCTTCTCGGGCGAGGACGACGGGCATGCGGTCGTGTACCTCGGCCATCTACGCGCAGCCATCCACCATGACCATCGAATAGGCCGCGCCCCACTCGCCGATCGGGCGCCACAGTCCGGCAACGGCAAAGACTTCTTCGCTCGCCAGCGAGTACCAGGTCCGGGTCATCTGCCCCTTGATGCCTTCGGCTTCGGCCCAGGCAGTGAGCGGATTCAGGCAGCGGCGGCGCTCGAAGCTTGGGCGCCAGAATGCAGTGCCGAGTTTGTCCTCGCGCGTATTGTTGACGAGCTTGGGCTTCAGCGGCTGACCCTGCTTGCCTTCGAGTACGAGCGGGAAGCCCTTGGGGCTACCCGCGCCTCATCCTCGGCAACGACGAGGCCGGGATCGCCCGGGTAGACTTCGGCGGCGAAGTTTGCGCCCTCACCGCTGCACGCGCCGAACAGCCGGGCGATTTGCGCAGGGGCCTTGGTCATGCGGTACAGATTGCACATGCCCGGATGCTCTGCGGACCGCCCTCCCCTGTCAATCGGGACGCGTGGCGGCACCAAGCACCTTGCGAATATGTTCCCTCTATGTTCTTTTGACGGCATGGAACTAATCGATACGTCTGCTGTCGCTCATGCGATCCTAGACGCCCCAGGCTGGGCGCGGGTCGGCATCACGGCCTCAAGCTCATTCCGGCGCGAGGATGCCGCGCTCGAACTCGCGCGCGTGATTGCCGATGCGGTCGATGCGCCGGTCAGCGCACCTCCCCCAGAACAGTCGACCCTACCGCTCTGAAGGACGCCAGTTCAACCCGCCGGACTAGCCAGTAGCGCCTCGATCTGCGGATCGAGCGGAAATCCGAAACGACGGGCGATCTCGGCGGCGTGTTCGAAGTCGGCCGCGCTGACGTGGAGCGAGCGGGCGAGGTCCGCGAGCGCCTCACCCTCGCGAGGCGCGGATAGGGCATGGAGATTTCCGTGCGCGAGCGTCACCGCAAACGGCTTGGGGCTGGCGACCACGACCACCTCCTCGGCAAGAACGACCAGCGTGTCTCCGGTGCGGATGGCCTCGTCGCACTGGACCGCATCATAGGCATTGCCGGTGCTGGCAAAGGCGTGATGGCGCCGGGTGGTGAAGACGAAGCGTTCGCTCATCGTCAGCATTGTGATTCTCCGAATGTCCTCATGCGAATGAAGAGGCGGAACGCCGGGCGGGGGGCAATGCCGGCGTTCCGCCTCAGGCAGCGCGGGGGGTCTTCCGCGGCCTTTGCTTGGAAAACGGGGACCCGCTTGGGGTCCCCGCCGGTTGGAGTTGGGACAAGCCGATCAGGCGGCGACGAGCGGCGGCAGCGCGCCATCGTGTTCGGCGCCGTCCTTGGCATTCGCCCGGCCGCGCTTGGCGGGCGGGGTCGCGGTGCTGTCACCCAGACCGTCGCCGGCCTGCTCAGCGCTGCGGTCGCCGCCGGCATCGTCAGCCGGGAACATGTCGCTCTCGCCGTATTCGGCGGTGCCGAGACGGTTGTCACGGCGGCGCGGACGCTGCCAGGCGATTGCCATCGTGCCGTCCTCGCGCGGGAAAGCGGCGATGTAGAGCGGCTGCGCCATCGACGGATCGTCGATCTTGCCTTGGTAGAAGCTCTCGCCGGTGGAGTTCGAGGAGAGCTCGAAGAGTGCGCCGACGATCACCCAGCGGCGCTGATCGTTGAGCGCGACGATCTCGTAGCGGGGAGCGCGCGGGTTGCTCGAGGTCACCGGCCGCAGGCCGATGGTGCGGGTGATGGTGAGCGTTTCGACAGAGCCGATCAGCTGGCCGTTGGCGTTCTTGCGGATTTCACCGATGTTCATGGACGTTCTCCTGGGTGGATCGATTGCGACCGAACCCCTTGTTCGATCACTCTTTTCCCACCCCCTTCCCTCCCGGCCGTCAGGCCGAAGCTGCGGGCGTTGCCCGCAGAGGTACCCCGGACCGCACGAGCGGTGTTTTCTAACCACGGGGTCGACGAACGACCAACGACAAGACTGTCGGACGGTGCGGAACGGCAGGCCCGAGGGCCCGATTTGCGGTAAGCTGCTTCAAGTCGCTGCGTTCGGTCACGACGGCTACCGACCAGGCCGAGTCGTTCAGATCAGCAGCCTTGAGCGTCGCAGAAAGCCAGAAGCAGATGGGTTGGATGGCTCCCGCTCACGGCATCTAGGTGCCAAGATGTGAAAGCTATCAGGCAATCACGAGCATATGGGAGCCACCCAGATGGAGATTATGACGATCGGCCTCGATTTGGCCAAGAGCGTTTTCCAAGTTCACGGTGTTGATGCGGCGGGCAAGACCGTCGTTCGCAAGGCGTTGCGTCGAGCACAGGTGCTGACATTTTTCTAGAAGCTGCTGCCCTGTCTCGTGTGTATTGAGGCGTGCGGCACGTTCCATCACTGGGGCACGTGAACTGATAAAGCTCGGGCATGATGTTCGCCTTATGTCGCCGACTTGCGTCAAACCATATCTAAAGCGCGGCAAGACAGACGCGGCCGATGCGGAGGCGATTTGCGAGGTGGTGACGCGGCCGACAATGCGGCCCGTACCGATCAAATCGCCAGAGCAGCAGGCGGCGTTGTCGATGCACCGCAGTCGAGATTTGCTCGTCAAGCAGCGCACGCAGTTGGTCAACATGATGCGCGGCATTCTAGCCGAGTTCGGCATCGAGATCCCACAGGGCTTTCATCGCGCACTTGAGATGGCACGCGCGATCGTCGGAGGAGAGGCACCAGACGCACCGTCCGAAGCCGTAAAGGTCGTCGCTCGACTTTCGCAGCAAGCGCTGGACGCTCGTGCCCAGCTTCGAGAAATCGAACGCGACTTACTCACGTGGCAACGCAGGAGTGACCTCGCAACTTGTCTACTGACAATACCGGGCATCGGCCCTATCGGAGCAACGGCGATAGCAGCATCGATTACCGATCCGCGCCAGTTTCGCTCTGGTCGCCAGTTCGCCAGCTGGCTAGGCCTGACATCGATGGTGCGACGTGCGAAAAATAAGCCCCAAGCGGTAGATCCACGTCTCCTCGCGCTGCTGGCACGAAAGCCGATGCGAGTGGTGCCCGTCGCAATGGCGAACAAGACTGCCCGGATCGTCCGGGCAGTCTTGGTGCGTGGTGAGGTCTAAAAGGAGCGTCACGTGCCAGCGCTAGCTGCATGGAATGATGATTTGGCTGAGGAGATCAGCTCAAGGAGTTGTGAGAGCAAAGCGAGATGATGGCGAACCGGTCAGACCGGGAACCGGGACAACCCAGCGAATGACGAAGGCGCTCTAGCCTGCAAAGCAGTGTGGGACCCAGTTCGCGGATACCATCAGGGCCAGCAGTCTTTCTGACGACTGCACCCGACCAACTGCCAGCGTCTCAATTTTGTGCTTGCAACGCGGGAGCCATCCACCGAGGTCAATCGCGGCGCGGAACGCAGACAGTCAGCAAAGCGCTTCAAATCAATGACCGTGACGTGCCCGCCGCTCACATGAAGGTCGACATAATCGCTGTTCATTACCAAGCCGTCAGTTCAAGGCACCGTCGCCAATGGCAGAGAGACAGCTCAAAAGCGTTTGATGGAAAGGACGTCGAAGGTCTGGCGCAGAACTTCTGTGGATCGATCGTAGTCGGCTAGAGCGAGTGCGGCGATCAGGGCATCGATAACGCACAACTGTGCGATCCGGCTGGTCATCGCCTCAGTTCGGAAGCGTGTTTCCCGAGCCATCGTGAACAGGACGACATCAGCATAGGCCTGGATCGGAGACCGCCCGAAATTGGTGATGACAACAGTGCGTGCGCCAGCCTCGTGGGCAAGCCGGGTCGATGCTACGGTCTCGTTCGTCGAGCCGCTGTGGGAAATGGTGAGCACTGCCACGTCCTTGTCGCAGCGCGAGGCAGAGATGGCCTGTACATGGCTGTCGGTGACGACGCGGGCGTCCAGGCCGATCCGCAGCAGGCGATAATGCGCATCCTCAGCAATTGGAGCCGAAGACCCGATCCCGTAAATCTCCACTCGCTTTGCCGTACGAATTTTCTCGACTGCAACGGCGAGTGCTTTCGGATCCAGCACGGACAGAGAGTCGCGCAAGGCCTGGATGCCGGAGTGAAAAACCTTTCGGCAAACAGACTCGGTTGTATCGTCCTTGTCCAGATCCTCGTGAATGAATTGCACGGGCTGGACAGTCTCTTGAGCCAAACTCAATTTCAAATGCTGAAAACCGCTCAGGCCGATGCTGCGGCAAAAGTTTATCACGCTCCCTTCGCTGGCATCGACCAGTGCAGCCAGATCAGTGATCGACATGCCGACAACTTCGCTTGGATGCTCGATGACGTATGCGCCAATCCGCGCTGCCGTCCGAGACATCTGGCCCAGCGAGGAGCGGATTCGTGTGAGGGCGTTGTCAACCAGACGGTTTTGTCCCTCCGGGCTGGAGGGAGAAGCAGTGGTGGGCATCGGCAGGGCGGCCTTTGTCGAGCAGAGAGTCTTTAGCTGATTTCGTATCATAGTTGCAGTGATATGAAAATGTTTCTGACCTTGTCTCATTTTAGCATACTTAAAAAATGAACTCTTTTCACAAGAGTGTCATGAGCCAAGTTTAGCCCCCCTTCGCAGTCGCAGCAAACCGGGCACACCAGATGCCCGCGTGCTGGGTCGAATGCAGCACAGCAGCACAGCAAACGGGGAACCCGCATGACCACGATTTCCAGAGGGCGAATGGCTTCGGCAACGCTTTACCTGACCGCCAGCCTTTTACCGACAATCGCCTGCGCGAACGAGGATCAGACTGCTCCGGCAAGCGCCGAAGCCGAGGCTGAAGCTGAACGCCCGGGCAACATCGTGGTGACTGGCCATCGTGAACGCGCGACGCCGCAGGCGGAACAAGCGATCGTATACGGCAACTACGTTCAGGTGGTCGGCGCAGAGCAAATTGCCGCAAGCGGTGCGTCGAACTTTGCCGAACTCGCACAGTTCCTGATCAAAGGCGCCAACGTAGGTTACTCCCCGGACGAGGGCGAATATACCATCCGCCTCGATGGCGGCGGCGACCGTGATACCCTTGTCGTGCTCGACGGCGTGCCTCTCTACGACCGCGGTCCAGCGCTTGAAGAAATCTGGGGTACGACCACGATCGATCCGCACATGATCGAGGCCGTCGAAGTCTTCCGCGGTGGCAACAGCCTGTTTTTCGGATCGAACGGCGGGATTGGCGTTGTCAGCATCCGCACCAAGAGGCCGGACGGCACCAACCGTGTGGAACTTGGCGCAAGCTACGGCAGCTTTAACTCCCGCGAATTGTGGGGCAATGCGCGTATGGCGCTCGATGGTGAAGGCGGTGCTCATAGCGTGATGGTCTACGGCAGCAGCCAGAACACCGATGGCCCGCGCATCTTCAATCCAGCCGATTTCGTGGACAACGTCCGCCGGGCAGGTGGCGTGCAAAAGTACCCGTTGAACCGCAACAATGTTGGCCTGAAATATCGTTTCAAGCCAAGCGATGCGACCGAGATCAACATCAACGGGCAGTACACGCAGATCGAGTTCTTCGACGCTTTCCCTGACAATGAAACATACTCGCCGAACCGCGTACGCTATCCGATCATCGATGCCAGCGTGCTCCACAGGTGGTCCGACACCTTCGGCTCGCAGTTCGATGCCTATTGGAGCAACCCGAAACTCAACAATACCGAAACTTTCGCTGAAATCTGTCGCGTAAAGACGGGCTGCGTCGATACACAGACCGGCAAGGAGATATCCTTCGGTACGGCCACGGGACGTTCGATCGCCTATGCGAACAAGGGCTTCGGCGCGGATTCGAAGGTCTCTGGCTTCATGGAGTGGGGCTTCAACTTCCGTAACACCCTGAACCTGCCTGACGTGGGCGAAGCGGTGGCCGGCGTCCAGATGGTGTCCTACCGTAACGATTCCGATCCGGTCTTCCCCATTTCCAACGAATGGACGCGAACCACCGGTATCTATCTCGACTTGCGCCCCCGCCTGCCGTTCAGCCCCTCGACGAACATCAGCCTTGCTGGTCGCCTCGATTTTTCGAACGCTTTCGACAGCAAGTTCATCTGGAAGTTCGGCGTGCGTCAGCCAATTGGCGCATTCTACATCCGCGGCAACGGCGGTACGTCCTACAGCCTGCCCAAGACCAACGAACTGTTCGCCGACAGCCCGACGACGGTCGGCAATCCCGATCTCAAGCCGGAATCGACCGAAACATACAATGGCGCAATCGGCTTCCAGAAGACGTCGGGGGCCCTCAACATCAGCGCCGAACTGGGTTATTTCCGCACCGATATCACCAACCGCATCCAAGGCACCTCGGGCCTGACGCCGAATACCTTCTTCAACAATACCGCGCTGACCCAGATCCGCGGTCTGATGGCGGACTTCAATCTGGCGGTCGGCGACGAGTGGGCGCTCAACCTGGGGTTCACCCGCCAACAGGCACGGCTCAAGGGATCGACGCTCCAGATCAACGAGACGCCGGAATACATGATCCAGAGCACGCTGACCTGGAACTCGCCCGACCAGCGCTGGCACATCAACCTGTTCCCCCGCTATCAAGGGCCAGAATATGCTTCAGGCGGTCTCAACAACAGCCTTCGCAAAAACTTCGGCAACTATCTGGTGGTCAACGGCTCGCTGGGTTGGTGGGCCGGCGAGGAACGCCAGCACCGCTTCCAGGTCCGCCTCGTCAACATCCTCAACGAGAAGTATGCTGAGCGCTACGGCTATGGCAACCAGCGCTTCAGTTCAGCCTTCGTGCGCGGCGAGATCACCACATCCAGTCCGAACTACTTCTATGGCTACCCCTTCGAGGGCAAGCCGCGCGCGGTCTATGTGAGTTACACTACGACGTTCTGAACGAAGGGGGCGTCGGCCATCACGGCCGACACCCTGCTGCCCGGTCACTTCACTGTCACAGCCAAGGCGTAGCGGCGGGCGGCAGGTGGTGTGATGGGCAAAATCGCAGTTGCGCAAAAACACATGGCTGGACTGGCGCTCGGCTTGGGCCTGGCGCTGATCCTGTCCATCGCGGGATTTCAGCGCACGGCGGATAATGATCGCCTCTTTCCAAGGAATGAGGATCCCGTCCGGGTCGTCTTCATCCCAGCCGATGGTGGTACCGCAACCGGGACAATCGCTGACTTCAGGCCGTTGTTTGCCGCCCTTACGGAGACGAGCGGGATGCACTTCGAGTTCGCAGTGACCCAATCATACAGTGCCGCCGTCGCAGCATTGTGCAATGGCAGTGCCGACTTGGCCTTCGTGGGGCCCGCCACCTACCTGCAGGCACGCGAACGGGATTGTGCCCAGTTAATCGCCACAGGCATCCGTAAGGGTCGGCAAAGCTATTTTACCGGCATCTTCGTTCGCAAGGATGCGGCTTTTCAGTCACTGTCGGACCTGCACGGCAAGCGGGTTGCTTTTGGCGACATCAATTCCACGTCTTCGTTCCTGATGCCGGTTGCCATGCTGCTGGATGCCGGGGTGGATCCTGCATCCGATCTTGGCGAAGTCAGGCTTACCGGCAGCCATCCGGCAAGTCTTGCAGCAGTGGTTGCAGGTCGTGTGGATGCGGCCGCAATCTCCTTTGATTCGTTTGATCGTGCATTGCAGTCGGGCCTGCCCGGCCTAGACGACCTTTGCGTGCTCGCCCGAAGCGAGGCCATGCCCTATCCGCCATTCGTGGTCAGCACCCGCCTTCCGGCCGAGCGGCGCGAACAATTGCGCAAAGGCTTTGCCGAGATCGAGCAGCGGCGGCTTGCTTTGCCAGGCTACGCTGGCAGGCCACTCGATGCCTATAGCACGAAGGTTGATCAAAAGGCATTCGACGCGCTGCGTGCAAGGTTAGCGCGACTTACTGCGGAACGGGTCGAAGCAATCCTGAACCGAGCGAAGCGATGACCGGCACCGGTCTCTCGATCGCGGTTCAAGGCCTGACGCTGCGCCACGCCATGGGGGAGCCCGTACTGCAGCACGCAACTCTCGCGGTGACTTCGGGGAGCATTTGCGCGGTTCTCGGCAAATCCGGAACCGGCAAGTCCACCTTGCTTGCAGCGCTTGGCGGAAGGCTTGCTCCAACGGCAGGTCGGATTCTGTTGGGTGGGACGCTGCTTGACAGGGCGTCGCGACGGCGTCTGCAGCCGCTTATCGGCATGTCATATCAGGATCACCGGCTGGTCTTGCAGGCGACCGTGCTCGACAACGTGGTTGCCGGGCTTGCGCCGCACCTGCCGTGGTGGCGACTGGCAACGGGCCGCATCCCCGAAGAGCTGTTGGCAAGAGCTGCAGAGCTGCTCGAACGTTTGGGCCTCGATGCGCAATTGCACCACCGTCGTACCGACAATCTGTCCGGCGGGCAGGCGCAGCGAGTGGGGGTGGCGCGCGCGCTCATTGCCCGCCCGCAGCTGCTGCTTGCCGACGAGCCGGTCGCCAACCTCGATCCGCAAACCGCAAGGGATGTACTGTCGCTCATTGTCGAGGAAACCAGCAAGAACGGTGCGACTGTCGTCTGCGCCCTTCACCAGCCCGATCTGGCAGCGGCCTTCGCCGACCGGGTGCTCAGGCTGGATGGGGGGCAGTGATGGACGAGCTGCCGAAACCACGCAGGAGTGCTGCGTGACGCTGGCCGGATCTCGCGCATTCCCGAAGCCGCGCATCTGGCTGCTCGCCCTCGTTGTGCTCGCCATGGTAAGCGCGCCGCGCATGGAGTTCGGCCGAGTGGCCGTGGCACTTTCCGCAGCAGCAGGTCCGACCACCAAGGCAGGTTTATCACGGTTCTGGCCACCCCAGATCGAGACACGGACCGATGTAGCCGGTCTGCCGGGTCTTGATCCCGAAAACCTGCCACCGCTTGCTCGGCTCGAAACCTCGACCGCGCCCGTACAAGAGCTTGATCCTGAAACGCTGCGACCGAGGACCCTGCTCGCGCAGCGGACATGGCTCGTATCGCCACTCGGCTACCTTGGCGAGGTAGCCTTGCGCATGGTCGAGACGATCGAGATCGGGTTGTGGGGCACCATCCTGGCAGTATTGTGGGGCTTTCCGCTTGCCTTTGCACGGTCCCTTGCAATCGCAATGCCTCGCCCCATGCAGAGTGCCGCGCGAATGTCCTGCTCGGCCTTGCGGGCCCTGCCCGAATTGCTGGTGGCGTTGCTGCTCGTTGGCACGATCGGCTTTGGACCTGCAGCTGGAGTGCTTGCTCTCGGCATCCACGCAGCTGGCTTCATCGGGCGCTTCTACGCCGATGCCTTCGACGACGCAGACCAGCGTCCAATCGAGGCCCTGCGGTCGACCGGTGCAGGCCGAATGACGGTCTTCGCGCTGGCGGTGCTTCCGCAGGTGCGCACCAGCCTCGCTTCAGCAACACTCTATATCCTGGACCGCAACGTGCGCATGGCGACCGTCATCGGCATCGTCGGAGCAGGCGGCATCGGGCAGGAATTGAAGGGCCGCATCGACCTTTACGACTTCGGCCATGCCACGACCATCGTGTTCGCCATCTTCATTGTCGTGGCCATACTCGACGAATTCGCCACTTACCTGCGCAAGCGCCAATCATCCTGAAATCCAGCGGGAGCAACCCCATGTCGAACACCAGACGCGATTTCCTGAAAGCGGCCGCCGTCGCCGGCACTGCAGCTGGACTGCCCGCCAGCATCGCCCGGGCGCTTGCCTTGCCCGCACATCGGCGCACCGGAACGATCAAGGACGTCAGGCACGTTGTGATCCTGATGCAGGAAAACCGTTCCTTCGATCACTATTTCGGCACGATGAAGGGCGTACGCGGCTTCGGCGATCGTCATCCGGTTCCCCTCGAAAGCGGAAAGCCAGTATGGTGGCAGCACAACGGTGCGCGACATTTGCTGCCGTTCCATCTAGATACGAAAACCACCGATGCGTTGAAAGTGCCGGGTACTCCGCACAGCTTTGCCGATGCCCAGGCTGCCTGGAACCAGGGCAAATTTGGACTGTGGCCCAAATACAAGACCGATTACGCGATGGGCTACTATCGTCGCGAGGACATCCCCTTCCAGTTCGCGTTGGCTGAAGCCTTTACTATCTGCGACGCTTACCACTGCTCGGTCACCAGCGGAACAGATCCCAACCGTATCGTGTTCTGGTCCGGCGCGGGTTTCGATCCAGAGCTGTGCGCAGAAGGCGTCAATTCACGGGCGGACCGTAGCGAGCCAGACAATTTGCGCTGCTGGGTCAAGGGGCATTCCCCGAGCCTGGCTACACCTACGCATCCAATGCCCTGACATGGAAGACTATCCCCGAAGTGCTTGAGGATGCCGGGGTTGACTGGCGCATTTATCAGGATCCGAACGACAACTGGACCGGAGCGATGCACGGCGGTCTGGCCTTCAAAGGCTTCCGCAACTGCAAGGCGGGCGACCCGCTCTACGAAAAGGGTATGCGGCATCACTCACTCGAAAGGCTGGCGCAGGACGTGAAGGACGGCACCCTACCTGCTGTTTCGTGGGTCCTTCCGTCCAAGCCGTGGTCCGAACATCCCTCTTCGTCATCCCCGATCGAGGGCGCTGAGTTCACTGCCCGCGTGCTCGACGCGCTAACGGCCAACCCGGACGTCTGGGGCAGCACGGTGTTCTTCCAGACCTTCGACGAGAATGATGGCCTGTTCGATCATCTGCCACCGGCAGCTCCCCCATCGTACAACGCCGACGGTACCGTCGCAGGAAAGGCGACCCTGCGTCTTGATGGTCATTACTTCGATGACCACGAAGATCGTCATACCTCACGCGACGACGTGATTTCAGGTCGCACCCGCCCATTCGGGCTGGGGCCTCGCGTGCCGATGTACGTTGTCTCGCCATGGAGCAAGGGCGGCTGGGTCAACAGCGAAGTGTTCGATCACACCTCTGTCGGTCAGTTTCTGGAGAAGCGCTTCGACTTGAAAATCCCGGGGATCAGCCCTTGGCATCGTGCCGTGTGCGGTGATCTCACGTCCTGCTTCGATTTTGCGAACATCGCGGATGCACGGTTTCCCGAACTTCCGGATGTGTCCGGCTCGATTGCCATTATCGCCCGGCATCAACAGCAGCCGCGCATCCTTCCCCCCGTGAGCCGCAGGGCTTGTTCCAGGAGGAAGGCCTGCGTCGTTCGCGCGCCTTGCCCTACCGGCTCGCGGTGGATGCCATCTTCACAGACAGGGAAGTTAGGCTGGACTTTCTGAACGATGGCACCGTCGGCGTGGTCTACCACGTCTACGACCGTCTTCACCTCGACAAGATCCCGAGACGTTTTACTGTCGAACCGGGCAAGCGGCTTGATGACGTCTGGTCGCTTGAAGGCGGCACTGCCTGTGACCTATGGGTTCTGGGGCCGAACGGATTCGTTCGTCACGTTATAGTCCAGTCCGACCAGCCATCCGCCTTGCCCCGTGTGCGCCTGCGACAGATACCAAGGCGTCCGAAGCTGGCGGTGGTACTGCACAACCCGGCACCTGCGCCGGTAGAAGTTCGCTTCGATCACGATGCCTATGGCACCGCTGCCGCCCGTCGCCTGATGATAGGCGCCTTAGCAGAGCAAACCGTAGGGTGGGACGCCTCCGCGAGTTACGACTGGTACGACTTCACGATCCTCGCAGAAGGTCTCTCCCTTCGCTCGGCAGGTCGCATTGAGCACGGCGCAAACGGCGTGAGCGATCCGCTCATGGCGGCCACTTTTGCGAAGGAAGCGTAATGATCAATCGTCGATGGTTCATCGGCTCGGCAGCAGCCGGAATCCTGCTGCCCGCCTCGCTGGCGCGCGCTGCTGTAAAGACCAATCCATTCACGCTCGGTGTCGCATCAGGTTCCCCCAGATCTGACAGCGTGATCTTGTGGACACGGTTGGCAGTTGATCCGCTGCAAGGTGGCGCAATGCCTGCAGGCGACGTGGTGGTTGGCTTCCGCGTTTGGGAAGATGCCGAGCGGCGCAAGCTTCTCCGGGAAGGCACCGTCATAGCGCCCGAAGCCGATGCCCATTCAGTACACCTGAAGCTCGAAGGCCTCCGTCCGGGCCGGGAATACTGGTACGCCTTCACGCTGGGCGATTTCGAGAGTCCGCTTGGCAGGACACGAACCACGTCACCCGATGCCGAGAATGTCCGCCTCGCCCTAGCCAGTTGCCAATCCTGGCAAAGCGGCTTCTACGCGGCTTATACCGATATTGCCGCATGGGCGCCCGATTGCGTGATTCACGTTGGCGATTACATCTACGAAGGTGGCATCGGCACAATCGGCTCCCGCACGGTTGCAAAGACGGGCGAAACGCTCAGCTTTCGCACCGTTCGCCTGCACAATAGCGCCGAGATCGTCACCCTTTGGGACTATCGCAACCGCTACGCCCTGTACAAGTCCGACCGTGCGCTGCAAGCAGCCCATGCCGCCGCTCCATGGATTGTCGCGATGGACGACCACGAGGTCGACAACAACTGGGCGGGAGACGTGCCGCAAGACCCGCGGGCTCAGACAGCGCTTGAATTCAGCGTCAGGAAGCTAGCCGCGTTCAAGGCATGGTATGAGCATATGCCGGTGGAGCGGCCACCGCTGATCGACGACATTTCCGCTTCGCTTGCCATGAACGACGTGTTCCGCTTTGGCTCCGCCCAGGTCCACCTGCTTGACACCCGGCAGTACCGGAGTGACCAGGTTTGCGGAGAAGGGTTTCCAGGTCAAGCGCCCTGCAAGCAATATGGGAATGCCAACCGCACCTTGCTTGGCGCTGTGCAGGAACAGTGGTTGAAGCGAGAATTACGCGCCTCTAGCGCGCGCTACAACGTGCTGGCTTCCCAGATTTGGCTGTCGCCTTGGCGTTTCGATGCAGGCGGTGATGCGCCAGAAGTGAACATGGACGCGTGGGATGGCTACCCTGCTGCTCGAGAGCGCCTTACCGAAACGCTGGCCGATGGCATTGCCAACCCGGTAATCATGAGCGGCGACTGGCACTGTGCCGCAGCGATGACACTTCATCAAAGGCCGTTCGATCCATCATCGCGGCCTGTTGCGCATGAATTTGCGGGAACGTCGATCAGTTCCGATTGCGGCTGGATGCGTGAGATGGAAGACAGTAAGACATCAAATCCGCACGCCCACTACCTCAATGCGCGCAAGCGCGGTTATTGCCGGTTCGAGGTCGGCACCAAGCAGTGGGTCACGACGTATCGCGTAGTGGCCGACCCATATGTTGCTGATTCTCCTCTAAGTAATGACGTCGAGATGCGATTAGCAGATCTCTAAGATGCCGTTCTGCCGCATGGGTAGGATAACGTCGAGCGCACACGCTCCATGCTCTAGGCCGAAGACTCATTACGCGGCGCACCAGATGCGGGCACAGATGAGTTTGACGGCGGCGAGGTAGTTCTCGGGACACTTGTCGTAGCGGGTTGCGATACCGCGGAAATGCTTGATGCGATTGAAGAAGCGCTCGACCAAGTTGCGTTTGCGGTAGAGCCAGCCGGAGAACGGGAAGCGCTGCTTGCGATTGGAACGCGACGGGATGTTGGCCCAGACATTCTTGCGCGCGGCAGCTTCACGGATGGCGTTGCTGTCGTAGCCCTTGTCGGCCAGCAGCGTGGCGCTTTCGGGCATCGCATCGAGCAGGGCCTCGGCTTCCTGGCTGTCGTGGACCTGCCCGCCGGTCAGGCGCAGTGCGACGGGACGACCGTCAGCGTCAACGAGGGCATGGATCTTGCTCGTGAGGCCGCCTCGGGAACGTCCCATGCCGCGATCTCCGGGGCCCCCTTTTTGCCCGTCGCACCGTGCTGGTGGACGCGGACACAAGTAGAATCGATCATCACGATCTCGCCTTCGAAAGCGGCGGAAACAGCCGCAAGAAGCCGGTCCCACACCCCGGCTTTGCGCCAGCGGACGAACCGGTTGTAACAGGTCGTCGAGGGGCCGTAGCGCTCGGGCACTTCGGCCCATGGCGAGCCGGTCCGAAACCGCCAGAGAATGCCGTTTGCGGTGGTTGACCGGTTCCAGATGAGCGTTGCCTTTGCGAAGTCTCTCGCCGAGCAGACAGCAGTGAGCTTATCAAGCCGCATCGAGGACACGACGGCGCGTCAACGAGACCAGATGCAGATGGCAGTTTGTGCAGCTCCACCGAAACTTTACGGGTGAGACATTCGGCTCGTCAGCCATCGGACTGGCAAGTCTCGCCTTGCGTCGGATCGTCCGCCTCTCATTCCTGAGGTGATCGGCCTTCTGCCTTTCGTTCAGCACGCTCGCAAAGGTTCGGAGCTTGACTTCGGAATAAGCCACCCCGTCACGCGGCGACGCCTCCAAATGCCACATTAAAAATTGCTAATCAGTCGCATTAGCAATTGATTGAATGCGACTGAGGTGCCTATTGGCCTGAGTTGCGATTCATTCGCATCTTGCAACAGGGAAAACACGTTGTCGCGTAGAATAGCTCTTGTCATGCCGCTCCTTGCGGTCTCCTGCCCTGCCTTTGCCCAGACCGCGTCGGTCAATGCTGGGCCCGCCGCGGACGATGCACCGGCTAATGAGATCATCGTCACCGGGCGGGCGCAGCGGCTCTATCGGAGTGAGCAAACCACGGTTGGCAAGGTCGCCGAGGACCCGATGAA
Organism: Novosphingobium sp. THN1; assembly: GCF_003454795.1. Taxonomy (GTDB): domain Bacteria; phylum Pseudomonadota; class Alphaproteobacteria; order Sphingomonadales; family Sphingomonadaceae; genus Novosphingobium. The sequence goes on along the minus strand of NZ_CP028348.1, from coordinate 1,034,462 downwards.
CATCCCGCAGGCGCTCCAGGTAATCAACACCGACCTCTTCGCAGATCAGGGCGCACGCGATGCAACCGACATCTATCGCAACATTTCAGGGGTCAGCTTCTTCAGCTATGCAGGCGTCACATTCCGCGGATTCCGACAGGATCAGTCGTTCTACGACGGGCAGCGCGGTAATCCGTTCATCGGTTTCTCCGTCCCACAGCTTTTCAATGTCGAGCGCGTCGAAGTCCTCAAGGGACCTGCGGGCCTGTTTTTCGGACCAGGATCGCCGGGCGGCATCATCAACTATGTCTCGAAGATACCCTCCGACCAGACGGGCCTGCGCGCGGTTGTCACTGGCGGCACTTACGAGCGCGTGGGTCTGTCGACGGAAGCGACCGGCCCGGTCGACAGCGCCGGCGTGATGACATATCGGCTTGGCGGCTTCTATGAAGCTATGGATCCCTATCGTCGCAACACCCGGAACAAGTCGCGGATTGGCGACGCGGGGCTCGCCATAACGACCCACCAGGGCGGGAAGCTGACCCTCCAGGCGACAATTTACGACAGCGATTTCCAAGCCAACCGCCTGCGCGGAGTGCTGGCCGACAATGACGGCAATTTCCTGACCGACATCCGCTGGAACGCCAACGAGAAGACCGATTTCCTCAACTTGCGTTCACAAGCCTACCAGGCACGCTATGTCTCGGCAATCGGAGACAGGGTCACGCTAGATGCGGGCGCGCGTTACTTCAAGGCGACCGAGAAACAGCAATATCATGAGCCGCGCGGGCTTGATCCGGCCAATCCCGATCTTGTCCGCCGGGAATTCCGCGACCAGATCCGACCGGTCCATGGCCTGTCATTCATGACCAACCTGACGGCACGGGTCGATGTGCTGGGCATGGAGCACAAGCTGCAGACCGGCGCAGACTGGTATGATGAGAAGAGCGTGCTGCATTCGCGCATCTTGCGCAGCGGGGTGACCTCGCTCAGTCTTGGCAATCCCATCTATGGCAACGGGACTGGCGATGCAGCGCGCGCAGCGCTGCTGCCCTTCAACACCACCGACACCCGGACAAGGCGCCAGGGCGCCTATCTGCAGGATCAGATCAGCATATCGGACGCGCTGCTGCTGGTAGCAGGTGTGCGCCAGGACAAGTTCGACGATGGCGTAACGACGAGCACCGGCGGCACCTTATCCGGTCGCTCCTTCTATTCCGACAGCGACGTGACGCTGCGGGGCGGCGCGATCTTCAAGCCGCGCCCGGACGTGTCGCTTTACGCCAGTTGGTCGCAAAGCTTTGAGCCTCAGGCTGCTGCGGACCAGAGCAGCGATGCCGGCGGCCCGTTCGCGCCGGTCACTGGAAACCAGTTGGAAGGCGGCGTTAAGACCCAGTTGTTCGGCGGGCGCCTTCAAGCAAATGCCGCTGTCTATCGCATCGTGCGCAGAAACATTCTTCAGGTCGATCCTGCGCAGAATCAAGTGAACGGCGTGGACCAGCTTGCGCCTATCGGCGAAGTGACGAGCAAGGGTTTCGAGATCGATCTGACGACGGACATCACGCCGGATTGGGTGCTCCTGCTGAATTACGGCTACAACGATACAAGGATCACCGGGACCGCTGAGGGACAGGCGATCACCAATGCCGTCGGGGATCGCTTTGCCAACGCTCCGAAGCACAAGGTCGGTTTCTGGACACGCTACCAGGTGGCGGCGATCGACACGGCCTTCGCCTTCGGTGGCGAGCACGTCTCAAGACGCATCAGCCTTTCGGGGCAGACAGTGAAGCCATACACCGTCTTCGATGCTTCTATCACCAAGGGTCTTGGCTTTGCGGAATTATTGCTGCGGGTGGATAACATTCTTGACAAGATCTATGCGGCTTCGGGCTTTTCTGCGCAAAGCGGGCACTTCCCGGGTGAACCGCGCACGTTCCTTGCAGAGCTGCGCTTCAGGTTCTGATCGTGGCGAAAACGCGCGAGGAGAAAGGGCGCTCGCTTTGGTGGCGTATCCACAGCTGGGCTGGTCTGAAACTGGCGATCTTCATGACCTTCGTCCTGGCGACCGGTACGCTTTCTGTTTTTGCGCACGAGATTGACTGGCTGGTGACGCCCGCAATGCGCGTCTCGCCGCAGGACGGCCCGCGTGCAAGTTGGGGCACGTTGGCCGCTGCTGCGGCACAGGCCGTGCCGCAGGGGCGCCTTCAGACCCTTTATGCGCCGATCGACCCCTGGTTCGCCGCTGAGGCCTGGATTGATACCGGGAGGGATGCTCCGCTACGCGTCTATGTCGACCCCTGGACCGGGGCAGTGACCGGGACACATGGCTGGGCCAACGTCCATCGGTTCCTGCGGCAGGTGCACCGCCATCTGATGCTGCCTACCACGATCGGCATTCCGCTGGTGAGTTCGCTGGCCCTGCTGCTGCTTGCCTCGCTCGTGACCGGCATCGTTACCTACAAGAAGTGGTGGCGCGGCTTCTTCCGCCTGCCCCGACGCGGCGATGTGCGGCGGCTGAGTGGCGATCTGCACCGGCTTGGCGGACTCTGGAGCCTTTGGTTCGTCGCCCTCATTGGGCTGACAGGCGTGTGGTACCTTGTCGAGACACTAGGCGGCAAAGCAGCGGTGCCGAAGCTGACCGAAGTCGAAACGGTGGTCCCCGCGCCCACCGGCGCTGCGCTCGACCGCCTGATCGTCAAGGCGCAGCGCATGCGGCCGGGGCTGGACATTCGCGAGATCCGCTTCACGCCGGACAACGGCGTCGTTCTGCTGGGGCAGGATCGCGCCTGGCTGGTCCGGGATCGCGCCAATGGCTTGGCGATAGACCCTTCTGACGGCCATGTGCTCACCGTGCTCGACGGCATGGATCTCGACGTTCATCAGCGCATTTCGGAAATGGCTGATCCCCTCCACTTCGGTACATTGGGCGGGCTCTCCACCAAGATGGTCTGGTTCCTGTTTGGCATGGTCTTGACCGGAATGTCGGTGACCGGCGTGATCATCCATGCCAAGCGTCTCGAGAAAGCCGATCAAGATCAGCGAAGCGCAGGCCGGCTCGCCTGGGCGGGAATGGGTGCATGGGCATATATCTGCACCGGGCTGGTAATCCTCGCGCTCGCACTGACACCCGGAGCAATTGGCGGGGCGAGTTGAAGCTTGGTAGCTTACAAAGCTCGCTCGACATCCCCGATACGAGACGAGCGATCCTGCGCGAGCAATGTGGGGCGGTAAACGCCCGAAGCCCTCTCCTTGATCTTCCAGCCATCAAGATGGGGATGTTTTTGGTTGCGCCCGACTTCGGCGCAAGCGGCCATTTGCTCCACGTCTTGAACATTGATGCGGGCCTCACCCATCGGTACTACGCTGCGGCAGACTGGAGGACTCCAGACGGGAGGCAAAAAAGGCCTCGCATAAGATCCGACTAGAGCAGCGACTTGAGAGCCTTGTCGGCAATGACACATCGATTCCGTCCACTGCGTTTTGCAAGGTACAATGCCTTGTCAACCTCGGCTATCCATGCAGCCGCGTTGCCGATGTCGGCGCGGACTGCAGATATGCCAAAGCTTGCTGTGACACGCCGACCATCGGCGACCGGCATGACAATCTCGGCAATTCTTTCCCGCATCCTCTCGGCTGCTGCCCTGCCGCCGGCTTCATCGGTTTCGGTCAGAAGAATGCCGAACTCCTCTCCGCCAAGGCGTCCGAACGCGTCGTTCGAACGTAAGTGACCCATACAAACGGAGGACACCACGCGAATCACTTTGTCACCTGCAGGATGCCCGTACTCGTCGTTGATTGACTTGAAATGATCGATGTCGAGCAGGACCAGCACACTTCCGCGATTTCCGCGGCGATGGCGCTCGATCTCCGTTTCAACGGCCGTGACAAAGCCGCGTCGGCTCATAGCGCCAGTCAGATGATCCGTTTCGGCAATTCGGCGAAGTTCAAGTTCGTCGACAACAAGCGATGCAAGACTGGACAGGATGCCGAGTTGGCTTTCGTCGAAGTTGCGCGGCACGGTGTCGATCGCGCACAAGGCTCCGACATTGTACCCATCCGGCGTGGACAGAGGCGCGCCTGCATAACTGCGGATGAACGGCTCGCCGACGACAAGGGGATTGCCCGTAAAGCGATGGTCTGCGGTCGCATCCGGGATCGCAAGAACAGTGCGATCCATAATCGTATGCGCGCAAAAGGAGGCCGAGCGCGGCGTCTCCCTGACTGCCAGTCCGTCCATGGCCTTGAACCACTGTCGCTCACGGTCGACGAGCGAGACCGCTGCGATTGGCACCTTGAATATGCTCTTTACGAGCGAGGTAATCCGGTCGAACGGTTCTGCAGGAGGTGTGTCGAGAACGGCATAGCGCTCGAGCGCTGCCATGCGGCCCTGTTCGTCTGTAAGTTTTGCCTCAAGCATTTGAAAACCCCAGTGCTTTCATGGCCTCGACGAGCTGACTGCGGTAGCTGGCTATCAGTGGATCCACAGCGGCCTCGATACTGATGTCATCCAACCCGAGCTCGTGCAGGCGTCCAACCAGGTCGGCAATGTTCTGTTGATGGCGCAAAACCAAATCTCTGACGCTTTGGGGCAAATCCAAGCCTTCAAGTTCTGCCATTGGGTGGCCCCCGATCGTGTACCTTCGGAAATTTCTTTCAGCAGAAATACTTAAGGATATCTGAAACGATCCGAACGTCTGTGGATAGAATGGGGAGCGGATGCATCTCCGCGCGACTTTGGCGGCCCGTTTCAAGGGTGCGGGCAATCTACCATCGCGATGGCATCGGATGTGTGACTGCCCTGGTCGGCCAGCGGGTTCGTACAGGTCCCAAGCCACGTCATTTACGTTTGGTTCTGCAATGCTGAACGTCGCCCTTGAAGGCGTTCACGCACGTATTTTGCTATGTAAGGTTGCAGATTGTCAGTGTGTGCCAGTTGGACTAGCTCGATGCCAGACTGACTAGCTGATCCAATCGGAGAGGTTTTTGACACGCGCCCCGAGCATGACAAGTTTGATGATCGAGGCCCTCGCCCGGCGCAGCGAGTGGGTGCCATTTCGCTTCGCATCAGGCCCACCACGCTCACCCATTCATCGACAAGCCGGGCATATTGGCGGGTGCTGAGATGGCCGTTGCGATCGACCCGACTTGGAAAGACATCATCGTCCACCGTGCTGCCACGGCGTTCAAGCCAAGCCAGCAGACTGGCGCGGGCTTCGGGCAGCAATTCAAGCTCCACGGGGCGACCGGTTTTCTGCTGCATCACGATGGCGCGTGAGCGGATCTGCCCGCCGCTGACAATGTCGCCGATTTGCATTTGCACGAGGCCGCAGCCACGCGTTTTGCTGTCGATCGCCAAGTCGAACAAGGCTCGATCCCGCAAGCGGCGGCGCTGATTGAGGTAAGAGCGGATCTCCCACATTTGCTTCGGCTTCAGCGCCCGCTTCGCACCGACGGCGCCCAGCGTTCCAGACCTGACGCTTGGGGGATGTCGGTTGGATTTCAGGCATTTCCATGTTCATTCTCCGATAGCCAGAATTGGCCAACGGAAGAACGTCTGGCAGCCGCAGGGGAAGGTGCTGCGAGGTGTCGACTGCATAATGGTCCCTAATCGTGGGGGTAGGTCATGGCTGAACAGAAATTGACAAGCTTTGCCAATCTTTGCTATTTCAGAGATGGAGGTTGCATGGCTACGATGAACATCTCGCTGCCCGATCCGATGAAGCGATGGGTGGAAGCGCAAGCTGATACTGGTCGGTATAGCAATGCCAGCGACTATGTGCGCGATCTTATCCGCCGTGACCAGGAACGCGCCGACAAGATTGCCGCCATGCAGCGCCTTGTCGACGACGCCCGAGCTGGCGGTCTGAGCGATGAGACAATGGCGGATATCCGGGCGCGAGCGATCAACCAGTCAGGCCTGCAAGCCTGACTGTGCCACGTTTTCACTTAACACGCGCTGCAGCCAACGATCTGACAGCCATTTTTCTGGAAGGCAGCGAGCAGTTTGGCTTGCCGCAGGCTGACGCTTATCCCGAAGGGCTGAGTGCGCGATTTTCGCGTTTCTCGCAGACTATCCCCAGGCTGCGCGCTTGCGAGAGGAAATCTCGCCGCCAGTTCGCGTGCATCCCTACAAGGCCCACCTGGTGATTTATGATGTGGGAGATGAGGGAGAGGTCATCATTCTGCGTGTCCGACATGGTCGGGAAGATTGGACATCATCGAATTACGACGGTTAGCCGTGAAGAGGTCCGCGCTGGCGGCCAATCCGCAGAGATACTCTCCACACTTAGCGTTTCTCCTGCCGACCAGACCCGGTTGCTCAGGCTTGCAGCAGTGAGTGTCGCATATAACCAGAACCTGCCGATCCTGAATGGGAAAGCAGAAGGTCGGCAAAGCGCCCCAATCCCGGTCATTGGCAGCGATCATCGCATTGCCCAAAAGCGGTCATAGCGGGACGACGAAAGCTAGCAGCTTACGCTGATTGCGGGCCAGTTCGCGACCGTTCTTCTCTATGGCCAATCTCGGCCACGGAGAAAAACGATGACCTACTCTCACCTTGATCCCGCCATGCAAAATCGGGTGGCCTGGAATGCCGGTAAGACGGTCGGCACCAAACGGCCCCTGACCCAGAAGCAAATTTGGGCGATCCGTTTCTTCCTTGATCGCGAAGCGCGACTACGGGATCGGGCCTTGTTCGACCTTGCAATCGACAGCAAGCTCCGCGGCTGTGATCTCGTGAAGTTGAAGACGGGTGACCTCGTTGCCGGATCAGATATCCGAAACCGCGCGATGGTGATCCAGCAAAAGACCGGTCGGCCAGTGCAGTTCGAGATCACAGCTGACGCTCGCAGTAGTCTGGCAGCATGGCTGCAGCGACGTGGTGGCACAGCTGCCGATTATTTGTTTCCAAGTCGGTTCGATCATGGTCGACCCATTAGCACTCGGCAATATGCGCGGCTTGTCGACGAATGGGTGACTGCGATCGGCTTACGCCGCGAGGATTACGGCACTCATTCGATGCGGCGGACAAAGGCTGCCATGATCTACAGAGCGACTGGCAACTTGCGCGCGGTGCAGATTTTGTTGGGACACACCAAGATTGAGAATACTGTACGTTACTTGGGTGTTGACATTGAGGATGCGCTGATCCTCGCCGAGCGCACCGAAATCTGACTACTGATGCGGCCGTCGGGCATCTTCCGATGGCCGCTTTTGGCGGCAATGAAAACTGCAGAATTCGACAGCAACTGGGTGGGGAGCGGACGCTATCTGGCGCCCCAGTAAGCTTTAAAGTCTGGGTGATCACGGAAAAGCTCGTCGAAGCTTGGCTCATAGATGCCAAGTATGTGAACCTCTCGCTCGTCCAGCATTGGAAAATCCTGAATGGAGATTGCTTGGCTCTTTAAAGTTGACCCATCCTGCATCTCCATCCGCAGATTTTCGCTACGATCTCCAACGTAATCTCCGTCGATCACGTTGGCATGGCGGGCCTGATCGTATGCGTCGACCGGAAAAAACTTAGCTATGGCGACACACATGGGTGGATCGAGCGCGTAAATCTCCGCTTCAGCGATCTGCGTGCTGGCCTCGAAAATCTTGATCTTCATCCCGCCAACATGCGACAAATCTCGAGTGCCCGCTATGGCGTCGGAACCCGAAAGGCAGATTTTTCGCAATCGCGGCAGTTTTCTGCCATTCAGAAAGCGACGCCTTTGCCGACTTAAGCAATCCCAGATACATTAGGCGAAATGCCACGCTGTCGAAGCCTTCTCGTGCTGCTCTTTCTGCCACTTCTGGGCAGTTGCAGTTACGTCTACGAACTCCTTGCAATCACAATCAACGGGCAAGTTGCGTTTGCGGTTGATCCTGCTTCTGGCTTTCAACCTGACTGCGTCCACAGCATTGACGTATCCGCTGATGATGGAGAACCGAAGGCCAAGTCAGAGCCCGGCGATGACAAAGGCTTGGTGGAAAACGGAAGCGTGTACTGGTGGGATTTCAGGGACGTTAGGTCGTGTAAAAACGAGTTCCCCATTATCTATGGGGATGCGCTGATTGGACCTCGTGCTGACGGCACCGGGTACGTTAAGGCCAAGCCGCTGAAGCAGGGCGTCGTTTATCAAGTGGGGACTTCAGGCGACGGAGCATACGGATCTGGCTGGTTCAAGATTCTTCCCAATGGTGAGATTGAAAACTATCCGAACGATCCCACTCCCGCTGATAGGGACGAAGATGGCTACCTCATTAAATCGGAGCCGGACAAGGGCGCGAATTGATGGCAGAAAGCCACCCATTCCCGGCCATGAGCAGGCACCCACCGCGATCTTGAAACCTGCCGGGCAGCTCCAACGGATTTTTCGCCAGAAGCGGAATTTCTCAGAGCGACGCCGTTGCGGACATTGGGGGGCGTCCGTAGAGTACGACTATGGTGGATGCTCTCGGTTATCTCTGGTCCGCGCTTTTCTTCGGCGGATGGATTTACCTGACCTTTGAGTTAGGCCGCACCGCTGTTCGCGGTCGGTTCTGGTTCTGGAGCCGCAAGGCTAACGGAAGGATTTGGCCGCCGATCAGATCAGAAAGCCCCATCCGTTTCTGGGTAGTTTGGGCTTCAATGGCGGGTCCATACTTCTTTATCACGGCACTGCTCTTGGCAGCGCTACTGCGCATCGCTTGGCTAGAGCTGGGCTAGGCACCAAGCGGAGTTCGGGTCGTTGGTAGTGTCGGGTTTCCACCCCACTTTGCGTCATTGGCAGCTTTACGGCACGTTCCCGAAACCGGCATGGCGGCTTCAGCCTTGTTTTTGCCAGAACCTGCCGTTCAGCAAACGGCCCACTTCCGGGCGTAATTCTTAGCTCGTGGACTGTTCGTAGGATGTCGGGTTTTGGCGATGGACCTCCCGCTGAGATCGATGCGTGGGAATGACGGTAAAGTCCCAGCCCAAGTCTTTCCGCCATTGCTACAGCGTGCTGAACGAAGGGCAGAATCGATCCCGACAAACTGGTGATCGAATGGCTGGGTGCCAGGCGACACTCGCTGCGAATTCGCAGGTAGCAGAAGGGACGCTTGCCGATCAGATCGCGCCCTGGAGCGGCAAGATCAGCGTTGCGCTGCAAGATTCAGACCGTGCAATGTCTCTTGATGAATGCATCAAAAAGCTTCGTCCACTGCCCCGCTGGGGAATTAGACGGGCCGATGCCGAAGCCGTGACCGCCCTCCTCGAACAGGTGAATTTCGACCGGGCGATTCGCCTCACGCATTGCTTCGAGGAACAGCAGCGAGTTCTGGTACGGCACCGGCTCGTCATCAATTGCGTGAACGATGAAGGTCGGCGGCGTCTGCTGGCCGACATGACGCGCGGGTGAGCGATGCGCGATTGCCTCAAGGGAAGGCGAAGCGCCCAGCAGCATCTGCGCTGACTGCTGGTGCGTGAATGGCGGCTCGGCGCTGATGACCGGGTAGATCAAAGCTGCACAGCTGGGCATCGGATCAAGCTTGTCCGCCATATCACGGGGCTCATAGGTCTTTTCCATGCCACCGGTGATTAGAGATGCGGCAAGGTGTCCGCCCGCCGAAAAGCCGATGACCGAAACGCTCTCAAGGGCAAAGCTGAAACCTGCCGCCTTGCTCTTGATGAGGCGCATCGCTCGTTGCGCATCCTGCAGTGGCACGTTTGCCCGCTCGGCCCATCCTTCACCCGGCAGGCGGTAGACCAGCACGAAGACGGTGTAGCCCATCTCGGTGAAAACGCGCGCGACATCGGTGCCCTCGTTCCTGATCGACACGAACGTGTAGGCCCCGCCAGGGATCGCCAGGATAGCCCGCCCATTGCTCCGGGCGGGGCGAAACACGCGCATTTCCGGCCGCACTACCCCGGTGATGAATGTCGGATCGAGCGTTGTCGCCACTTTGGGAGCAACATGCGGACTTCCGGGCGGTGGGCCATCCCACAAGGCAATCGATGGCGCGGCAATCCACTCCGCGGGCAGAGGCCCTGCTCCTTGCGGAATCTTCAGCGGCTCACGTGCGGCGTTGGCCGGTAAACTCATCAACAGCAATCCACTCCCCAGCACCATCTGCCTGCGGTCCATCGGCATCGACATCACCTACTCCCGCCCGTGTTGCCGGGGCCATCGGCCCCGGCGCATCACTTGTCACCGTTGGTGGGATCAGTACTTGAAACCCACACGCACGCCATAAGCTTGCGGCAGGGCATAGCTCGCCGTGGTCGAACTCCACACCGGTACGATGGTGGTGGGGATACGGCGATCCTCGACATTGTTCATGAACAGGTTGAGGTAGGCATGGCCCGACGGTTCATCGAACTGCAGGTTGAGGTCGGTCTTGGTGTAGCCACCGATCCGGCCCTGCACGGCATTGTCAACACTGGCGATAGTTGCCGTTTGCGCGAAGAAATCCACCGCCGGAGTGATCTTCCAGCCCGACGCTGTCTCGAATTCGTGTGCATAGCTGAACCGTCCGCTGAAACGCGGTGCAAAAGGCAGGCGGTTGCCCGAGTAATCGGCCACCGCCGGTGCGATGGGGACAAAGCCGAGGATCGGTGCGAAGATGTTGTAGAGCGTATCGGCAGAACGCAGATTGTCGGGCGCGTTGGCAAAGCGCAGGAACTTCGTATCCAGCCACGAGACATAAGCGGTGAAGCGGTCGGCCCGGGTCGGCCGGAACGTCGTTTCCAGCTCCAGCCCGCGAATGCGCGCGCGTGCGGCGTTGGTCGTCACCGGGATCGGGCCCTGCACCGGATCGACGATGATTGAGGATACCTGCAGGTCCTTGTAGTTCATCTGGAACGCGGTGGCGCCAAGGAACAGGCGGCCGCCCATCAGGTTGGCGCGCAGGCCTGCCTCGAAGTTGTCGACAGTCTCCGGGGCATAGCCGCGGAAGCCTGCCGGGTTGGAGCTGGGCTGCAGGCCGCCGCCGCGATAGCCGGTCGAAACCGTGGCGTAGGCGAGCAGGTTCTCGGTCACATCGGCGTCTATGCCCAGCTTCCAGCTGACCTTGCTGTACTTCGCGCTCGGGCGGTTGCGATCGTCGGTATAGGCGATGGTGAAGGTGGGGCAGGTGTCCGGATCGATGGTGGTGCGGGTGAAGGACTGGCCGGGGCAGACCAGCTGCTGCTCGTGGCTGGTCACCGTATCCCAGGTGGAACGAATGCCCGCAACGAAGCGGATGGATGGCACTACCGCGAAGGTCGCCTGGCCGAACAGCGCCCGCGACTTGCTGCCGACGCCGGCATACGTGTTGACGACGTCGACCGCGTCGATCGTCGAGATCTGGTTGCCGGCCCCGACGACCTTCGCGCCGAAGATGTTGAAGACCAGATTGAACGGCGCTGGCGCAGTGTTGCCCGCATGAAGCAGGCGCGTGCCCGAAGGCTGGCGATCTTCATAGAGGAACCCGCCGCCGACGAGCTTGAGCGGGCCGCTCTCGTAATTCACGTCGATTTCGTGCGACCACGTCCTGGTGCGGTGATCGATGTATTCCTGCGAGAATACGCCGGTCGACGCAGTTACCCCGTCATTCTTGAGCAGCGAATAACCCGCCAGATAGGTGAGGCTGAGATTGCCGGTAGCGCTCCACGTCAGCTTCGAACGCAGATCGTAGCTGGTGATGTCCTGCCGGTTGCTGGTGACAGTGTCGAGGCCGGGATTGATCGCGTCCGACGGCACGATCGTGACTGGGCCGAATGTCCCGGCAACAAGGTCTGCCTGCGGATAGACGTTGTAATTGCGCAGGAATACCGAAGATACCGTGCCGGTATTGCGAGAATAGGAGCCCGACAAGCGCCAACTGATGTTCGGTGCCGGATCGAAGATCGTCGTCACGCGCACGGCGGACAGATCGGCCTTGTCGAAGCGGCGCGCGGCGAATTTCGGCCCGTAGCCATCGTTGACCTGATGGAAGGCGGCCACGCGCACGCGCAGCAGATCGCTCACCGGCAGATCGACTGCGGCCTGCGCGCGGATGTCGTTGAAGCGACCGTACTGCAAACTGGCACTGCCGCCGAAATTGCGCCCCGGATCGGCAGTGTTGATGTTGACCACGCCCGCCGTCGCATTGCGGCCATAGACCGTACCCTGCGGCCCGCGCAGCACTTCGATAGCGCCCAGATCGAACAGCGCCAGCGAAAGGGCGACGGGCGACGGGTTGTAGATCCCGTCAAACTGGGTGGCGACAGTGGAATAGCCGCTGAAGCCGTTGTTCGAACCGATCCCGCGAATGGCAAACCCGTTCTGCGACAGCTTGAGCGTGGGCACCGTCGTCGCAATCTGCTCGCTCGTGGTCAGGCCCTGGCGATCAAGCAGTGACTGTGCCACGACGCTGACCGCAACCGGCGCCTTGGACAACCGCTCGCTGCTCTTCTGCGCGGTCACGACGATTTCGGCAGGTGCGGTAGCCGCGTCATCCTGCGGCATGGCGGAGGCATCCTGCGCCTGCGCGGAATTGGCGGATGCGGCAAAGGCTGCTGAAGCCAGCAGGACCGAACGAATGTGCATTGGTGTTCCCTCTCTTGCGCGGCCTTCCGAACGAAAGTGCCCCCAACCTCTTCGAACGCGACTGTTCCCGTCGTTGTCCGAGTCGGCGTTCCTTTCATCACAAAAGAAGGAATTGCGCAATCGATTGCCCTCGCCTAGAAAGAAGGGGTGCAGTCGAATGCTGGCGGTGGATGGCGATAGATCATCCACGGAAATAAAGCGATTCTTTCGGGCGTGTCAGTGGCCTTGCCGCCGTTGATATGCGTGGACGGAGCGGATGATTGGCAGAACGTGTTATCGATTCCGCGTCGTATTCCGGCGTGATCAGGCAGGAGGACGAGCGCAAGATGGCAACCACCGTTTCCGATACTGGCAAACGTGTTGCCCAAGCTTCCGGCTCTGCGCCGACCACTTGGTCTGGTGTCGACCTTGTCGGGCTGACCTTGACCGAGGCGAACACGATCCCCGCCTTCGCACCAAGGCCGGGTGCCCGCATCGCCGGATTCGATCTGTGGGACATGTGGCCGGTCGAACAGGCGGACGGCAGCCTGCCGCGCTTTGATGGTGCAGCCTTGTGGATGGTGCTCACGGCACCGACCCAGCCAGACCCCGATGCTCGCCACGTTCTCGCCCGCATTCATCTGGTGAGCGAGCGTGACGGGCAATGGACCTTGCACCAACCGGTTTTTCCCGAAGGCTTCACGCCGGGAGATCGCGAATGGTCTGGCTCGGCTGTTCTTGACGAAGCGCAGGAGCGCCTGACGGTCTACTTCACGGCAGCCGGTCGGCGCGGGTCGGCGGTGGTGACGCTTGAGCAGCGCCTGTTCGAAGCGAACTGCCGGTTCCAGGCGAGTGAGGGCAGCTTCACCCTCTCGGACTGGTCCAATCCTGTTGAATCGGTCGTGGCAGACGGCAACGACTACATGGTCGCCAACCAGATCACCGGCATCGGCGGCGAGATCTTCGGCTTTCGTGATCCGGGCTTCTTCCGCGATCCGGCAAGCGGCCGGACATTCCTGTTCCTGACCGGCTCGTGCGCCCGCTCATCTTCGCAGTGGACCGGCGTGATCGGCGTGGCCGAGGCCGAGAGGGCCGCGGCTTCTGGTTGGCGCCTGCTGCCGCCGGTGCTCAGTGCAGCAGGGCTCAACAACGAGCTCGAGCGCCCGCACATGCGCGTTGTCGCTGGTCGCTATTACCTGTTCTGGTCGACCCAGCGAAAGGTCTTTGCCGCTGGCGGCCCGTCCGGGCCGACCGGGCTCTACGGCGCGGTCGCGGACGGACCTTTGGGGCCTTACACATTGCTCAACGGCAGTGGACTGGTTGCCGGCAACCCAGTGCAGGCTCCCGCGCAGGAATACAGCTGGTGGGTGATGGACGATCTGCAGGTCGTCGGCTTCGCCGATTTTCCAGGCATTGCGGACCCGGCAGCGATCACCACGGCTGATCAGCGCCGTGCAGGGTTCGCCGGGCACCCCGCGCCGTTCTTCCGCATCGCGCTCGATGGCGCGACATCGCGCGTGATCTAGGTCGATCCGCGCACGATCACGTGCGGTTCGATCTGGCTGGATTGGGTTTCCTCGCCGCCGATCCGGCGCAGCAGCGTCTGCGTCAACAGCTCTGCGCCGTGGCGCAGCTGCTGGTCTATCGTGGTCAGCGGTGGGCTCATGTGCTCGCCGATCGGCAACCCGTCATAGCCGATCACGCGGACATCGTTCGGCACTCGTTGGCCCAGATCACGCAGGGCGCGGATCACGCTGATTGCCGTCACGTCCGACCCGGCGACGATCCCGTCGGGCATGTCGGCCAGTTCGCCCAGTTTCTCCCGAACGTCTGCATAAGCGGCATCGGGTTCGAAGTGGGTCGGCAGTTCGAGCAGGGGCGCCATGCCGGCTTCGAGCAGCGCCCGCCGGGCACCATCCACGCGTTCCCCGAATTCCGATCCTTCGACCGGGCCGGCATAGGCAATCCGTTGGCAGCCCCGCTCGATCAGGTGCGTCGCCGCCAGCCTGCCACCGAGGCGATTGTCGGAACCGATCGAGCAGTGGTGCTGCCCTGGCGAATAGCCGCCCCAGACCACCATAGGTTCATAGCGTCGCGAAACCGTCTCGATGACGTGAAACTGGTCTGACTGGCCGACAACGACAATGCCGTCGACCCGCCCGCTGCCGATGAACCGATCCATCCAGCGTTCGTTGCCCGGCAGCACGCGCGACAGCAGCATATCGTAGCCGTGTTCGGCAAAGGCATCGGCCAGAAAGCCGGTCATCGTGTTGAAGAACGGGTCCGAAAGGTGCTGCAGCGCCTCGTGCCCCAGAGGAACCAGCACGCCAATCGTCATCGTCCGTTGCGTGCGCAGGTTGCGCGCGGCGATGTTGGGTTGATAGCCGAGCTTCTCGGCCAAGGCGGCGATGCGCCTGCGCGTATCGTCGCTTACGCGCCCGGAACCTGTCAGCGCCCGCGATGCAGTGGCAGTCGATACGCCCGCCAATTCGGCAAATTCCTTGAGGTTCTTGACGCTGACCATACTCTCTTCGATTATCGCTGCCTGACGCGCTTTGCACGCGGTTGCAAACACCTACACACAGTGCCGCGTGAGGCAAACAGCAAGCGCGCATTCATGCAAGGACCGCTCGTTCAGCAGCATCGACCTCACCGACCATGACCGGGCTGCTGGCCAACTGCAGCGAGGCCATGTCAACACCCGAAACCGCGCGCCACGCCGGGAGGTCCGGGGCCTTTGGCACACCATTGGCGGCAAATGCCAGCAGAGCCCTGACCATACTGCCCGAAAGCGCCACTGCTTCCCTGCCGCCGCCGGTCATCGAGGCACAAGTCCGGGCGTTACCGAACCAGAACGGGATGTCGAGGCAATGAAAGGCCATCGGCCGCCCATCCAACACCGGACACTGCCACGTGAACCAGAACAGCCACGTCGGCGCAGAGCCGGTTTGCAGCCTGCGCCGCGCCTGATCGATCACGGCCTGGCGGATCGGCGCCGTGGCCATCCGCGACCACAGTGCAAATGGCTTGTCCTGCGGTCCTGTTGCGCGAAGGGCAGCGATTGCAGCTTCTGCATTTGCGGGCACGAACCGCGCCACCTTGCGCCGCAATTCGTCGTCAGTCATGGCGAATGCGGCAGGATCGTTGATCCCGGTAACGAACTCGTTGAGCGTGGAGCCGATGATCAGCGGAACCTGCGGGTCGCTGGCGGCATGGTTTGGATGGCGGGGATCTGGCAGCAGAATCTTCCCGTCGAGCGTGGGCGCGAAGTTCAGCATGTCCGGTATCTGACGCACGTCGACGAAACCGTCGAATGTCGGATTGATCCGCGCCAACACCCGCTCTGCCGCAGCGCGCAGCCGCACATAGGGCAGCGCCTGCAAGGATGGCATGTCGCCCCGGGCAATGCCGAGTTCCTCGAGCACCAGGACCGAGAGCCTGCGCGCTTTATCAGGGGTGTTGAACATCGCGAAAGAGCCGCTCAACACCATAGCGCGATGATAAAGCCCCTTCGCCTCCGGCATCGCCATCAATGCCGTTACTTTCGCGCCACCGCCTGACTGGCCGAAGATGGTTACGCGCGTTGGGTCACCGCCGAACCGGGCGATATTGTCGCGCACCCAGCGCAAGGCCGCGACGATGTCGAGCATTCCGAGATTGGCTGATGCGGCATGCTCCTCCCCCATTCCGACAGGTCGAGAAAGCCGAGCAGGTTGAGCCGGTGGTTCAGCGTGACCACCACGGCCTCGCCGGTCGCGGCAAGGTTCGCGCCGTCGAAGGCGGGGATGTCGTGACCAGATCCCGCCGCGAAGCCGCCGCCATGCAGCCAGACGAGGACCGGACGGGGCGCGTCGTCGAGCGCCGGGGTCCAGACGTTGAGCCGCAGGCAGTCCTCGTCCTCCACTGCATCGTTCCAGCGGAAGATGAAGGCTTCCTCGTCTTGGAAGCGGCCGGTGCCCTTGTCCTGGGGCGCGATCGGGCCATAGTGCAGGCACGAGCGAACCTCTGCCCACGCCCGGGGTGGGCGCGGCGGGCGGAAACGACCGGCCCCGCCCGTGGGCGCGCCATAGGGCACACCCTTGAACATCTTCACCCCGCCCTGCCGGTAGCCTCGGACCGGACCGGCAGTGGTCATTGCCGTGGTAATGTCCAGACCGGTATCAATATCAGCGTCGGCGGGCAGCACGACATTCTCCTGCGCAGACAATGTCATCGATGGTGCCAGACCAACCGCACCGGCCATGGATGCAGCACGGATGAGATCCCGCCTCTGCATGGCTCAGCTCCTTGGGTTTCCAGGCGATACCTGTGGGTGGAGGGGAACAGGCATCGCCGGGCGCCGCGTCAATTGGTGTTGAGGCGGAAAGTCACCCCGATCGTGCGCGGGCGAGGCCCTGCCAGCAGGGTCGGGCCATTGGCAGAAGTCGGGCCGCGAAGATCGGACAGGTTATCGCCGAACAGGCGCACTTCGTAGCGATCGAACCGCACGCCGATGCTCGCCTGATAAAGCTCGTAAGGATTGATCTCGTTTACCGTAGCATCGCCAAGCCGCGAGCGACCGATGAACGTGGCCGAGCTGGTGGCGAAGAGCGTGGCATTGCCGATCGGCTGCTCATAGCTCGCATCCAGACGGAAGTTGTGCGTCGGCGTGTTGAGCAGGCGCAGACCGTTCGAAATACGCGGATCTGCGCCGGCAAAGGCCGGGCGGACGCGGGTGAACTTGGAATTGTTGACGTTGCCGATGGCGTTGAGGGTGAAGCCCTTGAGCGGGGTGCGCCAGGTTAGCTCCATGTCGATCCCCTGCGCCTTGCCGTCGCCCAGATTGGCAAAGGCAGCAAGGCCGATCGAGGTGTTGAAGGCGCTCTGGATGTTCGTGTACTTGATGTCGTAGAGGCTGACAGCGACGCGCAGGTCACCGCTGAAAAGCGAGCCCTTCATCCCCACTTCAAGGTTGCGCAGTTTGTCCGGCGTCAGCGAGATATCACTCGGCACGCCATCGGCAATCACCGCATCGGCCTGCGCCTGCGATTGCAGGATGCCGCTGCGGAAGCCCGTCCCGGCATTGAAGAACAGCATCCAGTCAGGGCTGGGGTTGATCGCAAGGTTGGCGCGCCAGGTCAGCGCGTCGGGCCGGGCCTTGCTCTGCACACGGACGCCGTTCGAGATGGAATCCGCCTCGCGCCGGTCCTTGAAGTAGCGCAGGCCCACCAGCGGGACGACCTTGCCGTCGAACAGCTCGTAGCTCGCCTCGGAGAAGACAGCTGCGTTCTCGGTCTTGGTAATAGTCTGCCCGTTGAGGCCGAACGCCGGGAAGGTCAGGCTGAAGGTGTAGAGGCTGCGGGCGTTCTGGTAGAACACGCCGGCTACCCCTTGAACGGCCCGCCGTCGTTGGTGGCAAGACGTAGTTCGTTCACGAAATTGCGGGCGTCGCCGCCGTTTATCAGAACGCCCGTTCCCAGCGGTGCGCCAAGGTTGAGGCCGACCTGAAAACCACCCGGCAGGGACTTCTGGTAGGACGTTGCATTGGTCAGCGTCACCCCGCCGAACTCGCGCTCGATGGTGTTGGATGCGTACCACGCACGGCGCTTGTCGAAGCCCACAACATCGCCCTGGAATGCCGCGAACGGCGGATCGAGCGAGTTGATGACATTGAGGTACTTCTGGTCGGTGGCGAAATACCAGAAGCGCGTACGCACCGAAGTCAGTTCATCCGGCTTCCACAGCAGCACGGCCTGAATGTCCTTCGAGGTTACGTGGTTGGCGTCCTTCTCGCGCGGGGTGCCGGTGGGTGCGCCCGAATAGATGTCGGCTACGCCCGCGCGGCGATCGTACCCGCCGCTCACGCGCAGACCGAGCTTGCCTGGTACCAAGGGCAGGGAGATTGCCGCCGCACCACGATAGTTGGGATCGCTGGCCTCGGCCGTCTTGGAAAGCTCGAGTTCGCCGGCGTAAGTCGCGCGATCGAGATCCGGGTTCTTGGTATGGTAGATGATCGTGCCTGCGGACGAACCGAGGCCGTAGAGCGTGCCCTGCGGTCCGCGCAGGACTTCCACCCGGTCAATATCGAAGTACTGCACTGGCGGCGCGGCCTGGTTGTTGGGCACGCCGAAGGGCGTATCGTCAAGGTAGTAGCCGATCAGGCCATCGCCGATTGGCCCGCCCGCGCCTGATCCGCGGAACGAGAAGATGCGATAGCCCGCGCCGATCTCCTGCGCCTGCGATGCGCCGGGGATCAGCTGGATCAGATCAGCCCCGTCGCGCACGTTGCGCTGCTTCAGCACGTCACCGTTGAAGGCCTGGATTGCCAGCGGCACCTTGTCGAGGCGGACCGAGCCGGACTTGAGGGCAGTGACCACGATCTCGCCCGGATTGGCAGGTTCGCTGGTTGCCTCGCCTGATGCATCCTGCGGCGCGTTCTGGGCAAGGGCCGGGGCCGACATCACCAGACCAAGCGCCGCTGAGGCAATCAGGGCGTTGAGCAGAACTGCCGTCTTTCGATAGATTTTCATGCTAATCCTCCCATTGTTGGTTTTTGCGTGAGCAATCGATTACGCAATTGTCGGTAAAACGGTGGCGGGACGACCTGCCTCATGGTTCGTAGCTGTCAGACAGGCGGCCGGATGGCGAAAGCTGCGCGCAGGGTGCGCTTCCACGCAGCGGTGAATGCTTGCGAAGCGCCAGATTCGGGAACCACGAAATCGAACCCGTGGAAAGCGCCGGGCATAACCAGGAGTTCGGTCGGAATCCCGGCCTGCACCAGACGGCCAGCATAGGCGATGTCTTCGTCCACGAAGAGATCAATCGACCCCACACCGATAAAGGTGCGCGGCAATCCTGCAAGATCGGGGGCCCGCGCTGGAACACTTCCGGCAGGAATGGTTGGTTGGCCGGCAGGCTGGCCAAGCAGGCTGCTCCAGCCGACCACGTTGCCAGCCTCGTTCCAGCCGATGGTGCCGATGAACGGCGGCACCCGCCGCGTCGATCCGGTCCGGTCGTCGAGCATCGGATAGATCAGGATCTGGCAGCACAGTGGCACGCTGCGGCGGTCCCGCGCCGCCAGCGCCACCATGGCGGCGAGCCCACCTCCAGCGCTTTCGCCTTTAACCGCAATTCGCGTGCGATCGACGCCCAAAACATCGGCATTGGCATGAAGCCAGGTCAATGCGGCGCAACAATCCTCGAGCGGTCCGGGAAAGCGGGTCTCGGGGGACAGGCGATAGTCAACCTCGACCACCACGCAGTCGAACTCCTTGGCGAGTTGCTGCGATGCCGGGATAGTATCCTCCATCCGGCCGACGATGAAGCCGCCGCCGTGAATGTGAAGGACGGCCGGGCGCAAAGCTGCTTTTCTGCACGCGCCGATTACCGCCACTTTGACGGGCGGGTGGCCTGGCGCGCCCTCAATCAAGCGAAGTTCGACCGCGGGCGCAGGCGCTGGCAGCACATCAGGTGCTGGCGGCGCAGCCTTGCGCATTCCCACGATCGCTGCGTGATCAAGGGGATCAGGCAGCGGGCGTGACAGTATCAACCTTGCCCCTTCGCGCAATTCGGGATCGAGCAGCGCCATCGGGTCGACGCTTGCCTTGGCGATCGCAGGAGGTCTCGGGCCGGAACGCGCCTGCAACAGGACTGGCATGGCTGCAGATGCCAAGGCTGACGTTGCGAATGTCCGGCGGGTCAAGCTCACGTGTCATGTCTCCCAGCCATGCTCTCTGATGGAGTCTTGGCAGTTGCGTAATCGATTTCTTACACCTTGCAGATGATAATGCAATCGATTACGCAAGCCATAATGAATAATCGGCCTGCACCCGACGGCCGAAAGAGGATACGACGATGGCTGCACTCAAGCGATTGGTGGCGTTTTACCTGACTTTGGCAGTGCTTTCCGGCCTTGGCACAACAGCAAGCGCACAACCCACGCCGCCGCCTGCCATCAAGGTCGAAAGCGATGGCACCGTCCACGTTCCGGCGATGGCAGTCCCCGTTTCCTCGATGCTGAGCCCCGAGGCCAAGGCCTACATGGCCGAGCACCTCAAGGACATGCAGGATCCCGAAAAGGTCAAGCAGATTGCGGGCGTGCCCGTGTTCATGAAGGGTTATCTGACAAAGGCGAAAGAGACTTTCGGCCATACCATGACCGAACGTCAGATCGCTGGCGTCCACGTTCTTGATTATGTCCCAAGTGACGGGATTGCCCGCCAGAATCGCAGGCGCGTGCTCATCAATCTGCATGGAGGTGGCTTCATGGGGTGCTTCCCGGCTGCGCGGAGCTCGAATCCATTCCAATTGCCACGCTTGGCAAGGTCCGCGTCGTATCGGTCGATTACCGACAGGGCCCAGAGCACGTGTTTCCGGCAGCAAGCGAAGACGTGGCCGCGGTCTATCGCGAGTTGCTGAAGTCCTATCCGGCGCGCAACATCGGCATCTATGGCTGCTCGGCGGGTGGCATGTTGACAGGAATGGCAACGGCCTGGTTCCAGAAGCATGGTCTTCCTCGTCCAGGGGCAGTCGGCGTATTCTGTGCAGGTCTCACAACGTCTGCTTTTGGCTTCGGCGGCGATGCTGATTTCATGACCGCCGCAATCGGCGATGCAAGGGCTGCTCCATCGTGGCCCATCAATGACGAATTACCGTGGACGGCATTGCCATACTTCAAGGGAAGCGATCCCAACGACCCTCTGGTTTCCCCGGGCTCATCAGACGAAACCCTACGCCGCTTTCCGCCAACTCTGATCATCTCCGGCACGCGAGGCTTCGAACTCAGCTCGGCCGTAAAAACGCACTCGCGGCTCACTGCTCTTGGCGTCAAGGCAGATCTTCACATCTGGGAGGGGCTATTCCACGGCTTTTTCTACAATCCCGACATCCCGGAATCACATGAGGCCTACGATGTAATGCTCCGCTTTTTCGATCGCAATCTGGGCAGGTGATCATTACGCGGATCGTAGGTTTCGATGAAGAGGATTGAATAGCCCCTGGCTTTCTGGACGCCTTGCGCTTTCAAAATCTGCTGCCGTTCGAACTCGACGGGTGACAGCATCCCGTTCCTGACGTGATGTCGATGATGCTTTGACGCTATCGGAGCGAACCGAAGTTTGATCAGGTTTCCGGCCCATCGCTTTGCACGGTGAGCCGGAAATCTTTGGCATGAACGAACGGCAGGTTCAGGAAGAATGATCAGCACCCGCGAATGTCGCCATTGGCGGCGTCAGGCCGCGTTCGCGAATTTGCGAACCTTGATGTCGCCTTCATGCTCGCGGGCTTGCGCGAGTTCGTAGGCAGTCTGCATCCGCAGCAACGTATCAGCCCTGACGCCAAAGGCCTTTTCAAACCGGATCGCCATATCGGCAGAAAGGCTTGCGTTGCCATTGAGCAGCGTACTCAATGCCTGCCGCGAGACGCCAAAGTGCTGTGCCAAGGTCATCACGTTCACCCCGGCACGCTCCACGATTTCCGTCTTTAGCCAATTGCCAACACGGACAGTCGGAGACGGGTGCATCCCAAGCGCCATGATAGTCCTCCAAATCCAGATCGATCAACGCACCCTCGGCATTCACGCCAAAGGTCATTCGCCAGTTCCTGGTCACAGTCATCGACCAGGAACTGGCTGAGATATCCCAGCGCCAAATGTAGCCGGCGGCGATTGTAGACGTCTTCGATGAATGGCGGAAGCAGAGTTGCTCCGTCAGCATAGGTCTCGAAGGCTATCGGGCATACCGCCTCGACTTTGAACGTCTTCATGAAGCTCTCGGCCTTTGCAGTGTCGTACGGATTTCCCCGCCGGCTCATCGAGCCGACGATGCTGGTTGCGGCGAGGATCTCTCGCTAGGCGGAAGCTGCATATTGCGATCCGCGGTCCGATTGATGAACGAGGCCAGGCGATGGATGGCGGCGTGCGATGGCGGCTTCGGCCAAGGGCGACAGCGCCTTCCGAACAGCCCCGCTCATCGAGACAAAGACGCTGGCTCTGGTCGGCTGCGCAACGCCCGGCTTCGATTTGAGCGCCCAGCTGTCCCCGCTTCGGGTGAATTGTTACATCCAGCCCAAGTGAGCTCATTGCCCCGAGAGCCAAGCTTTGGGACGGGTTGGATACCCGCCGCCCCCACTCCTCGTATTCGGGTCAAGGATCGCGTTGCCGCTGGACCGGGATTGCTGGAATGCTATACTACCGTCACTCGCATGACGCTTAGGCTGTTGTTGCAGCTGGGCCGCGATTTCTGAAATGCCATGACAGATGGGTGGCTGACCAGTTGACTAGTGACTGGAAACAGCCCCATCTGTCATAGCTGAAATGCAAAGAATCCAGATCGTGGCGAACTGCTTCGGATTTTTTCGTTGCCCGACCCACTGCACAAGCGACGCCCAGTCATGGGCATCAGGCGGATCGAACATAGCCAGTACCGATTTGCGATCTTCGAAACGCCTGGCAGGCGCTTGAGCGAGACGTTGGGTCGCCACAGACACAGGTGAGATCGTCCCGCCCAGACGCAAATCATGCCCGATCAGCCCGTGAAGCAGATTGATGGTGGGCGCCAAGTGCAGGTAGCAGCCCGGCCCCGATGATCGGCCTGGATGCGCCGGATAGCATGACGGTGTCGCCACAGTTCACCAGGGCATTGGCACTGTCGGCGTGCGATTCGCGGCGGAAGTCAGCGCCCATCTGAGCGGGCCGATATTCTTGCGCGGCCTGCGCCTGCAGATTGTCAGGGTCGCCGGAGCGGACGCGCCGCGCCATCAGCATGAGTGCATTGGCTTCTGCCCTGCCTCACGCCGCCAGCAAGGACGCCGGCGTTGTCATCCTGGCGACAATGGTGCCCTGCCAAAGCTGTTTGGATAGCGGGCGAGCCGCATCCCATTGCGCCCGCATCCTCGCTGCCTGGGCATGATGCCCATCAATCGGCGATATGACGACGACTTTGATTGGCAGCGCAAGGGACCATAGTTGCGCCGCGTTCGGCGAGGGCCACGACACGGCGGGTCTCATCGATAGTGAGGTTAACGCGGCCCGGGATCGAAGATGCGCCCAAGTTCGTCGATACGAATCTGCCGGGCGCTGGCCTTCTGCAGACCGCCAGCAGATGAATAGAAATATTTGAAAGGATCAATATCGGGCGAAGTCGTGTGTCGCGCTTTCAATGGCCCTGCTTCCTGATGCTCGGCGAAGGTAATCTCTCCCCCACTGGAAAATTTCACGACCCGCATGATCTTGCGCGGCTGGCCTTGCGGCTCGACCGCTACCAAGTCGTTCTGGCGCAAACTCAAAACTCTCTTCGCCGCTGGGTGTGGGCGCTGTGCAGGCTGGCCGGTCTGGTGCGCTTCAAACATGGATACAATGCTCGAACGAGATGCACCGTCCCTGTCCTTCCAGCGTGATATCCATTTCCCGTCCGGCATCCGCCACACGTCATATCGCGCGTTGGCATCGCCCTTGTAGGCTTTGAAAGCATGGCCCGATGCGTCACGGATCGGGATGACCTTCAAGGCTTCGCGCACTCTTACATGCCGTATGCCCTTGAACACAGGATCTGATCTTGAAAACCCGGCCAATGCCGCCTGAAAATCCTTACCCGATTTGCCATCAGTGGCCTCGCGCAGTGCCCGCTGCAAAGCAGCGTCGGGGATGCGGATGGGATTGGAGAGGTCATCCGGTTTGAGGCTGAGCAAAGGCACGCGGTGGACGACAATCGGCAAGCCGCTGTCGCTGGCGAGGCCGGTCAGTCCGTAGGCAGTGTCGTTATGCAGCCGTGCAGCGGTGACATCCTTGCCCTTTGCCGGAACGCCCTTGCGGCCATGCTCAGCCTTGTGACTGACAACGACGCGCGCCAGAGACTCATGCAGGTCTTCGCGGAATGTTTCCCAAGGCGTTGGTAGATCGATGAAAAGCTGGTCGAGATCCTGACGCTCGGCGCGTTCTGCCGCCTTCGAAATGTCCTTGAGCAGGCTGCGTGTCGTGACCCCGACAACAGCGGCATCAATTGCATGGTGACGATGATCCAAACGATTTTTTGGTGCACCGCTATGGGGATTCTCGACGTAATTATGATCGGGCAGCAGCTCGTTCAAATCCCATAGCCGTCGCAGCATCGCGGTCATGTGACCGGGGATGACATGAACCCCGGCAGTGTCGGGATAAAGGCTCGAAAGATAGGTCCCTACCATCCGCGACAGATATTGCGTGTCGGTCAGTTGGCGCGCGATAAAGTCGCCCTGCTGACCAAGGCGCTCCATCGCGTCGAGCGCGAAACGCCATTGCTTTGACTTATGGAGCCGTAACACTTGCTCGGCGATGATCGCCCAGCGTTCAGTGTGTCCCCAGGCTTCCCAAGGCGTCTTGTTGCCCTTCTCCTGCTTGCAGCTGCGATGCGCGACGACCTTGTTTGCGGCGCTATCGTCGAGGCAACGCGAGAACGGAATGATGTGTTCGATCTCGGTTTCGCCTGAGAACAATGCCATTTGCTCGATGTGATGTCCGCAAAACGGGCAGCACCGGTCGAGCGGATTGTTCGGACTGAGGTCTTCCCACAATTTCAGGAGCGCCCGGTTCGCCCCGGTATCAGGCTGTCCGCTTTCGAGCAGTTTTTTCGACCTGGCCTCAGCAGCGCGAGTGTTCGCGCCGATGCGCCTGTTGCGTTCGGCCTTTTTTTTCTCACTGAGCTTAAGTTCGCGTGCCAGTTCGACAACGATCTCATCGGGGCGGCCATGCGCCTTGATAATGGCATTCATCAGGCGGCGAAGCTGGTTCAGGCCGATATGAACCGTGGGATTTGTGATCTTGCCCCAGCGTATTTCGTCATCGTCGTTCGGATCGAGCGAGCCGGGCGGAATCTCCCTTGTGAGGATTTCACCGTAGTAAGGCAGCTGGTCCCGTATCTCCCCGGTGCGCAAATCGCTGCGCGACTTTCCGAGCGCGGCTTCCACTGCTTCGCAGTATGTCAGCGGATGTCCATCTTTCGACCCCGACTTGAGTTGGGCGAGAATCAATCGGCTGGCCGTTTCGCCGAGGCGCCCATGGCCTTCTGGCAGGCGCACACGCCCAATTGCTTCGGCCTGATCCACAGTGACACCGTGCGTTGCCATCAACCAGTCGCGCAGGCGCACCGGGTCTTCCTCCTCTGCCACCGTGTCGATGATTGACCATTGAGCGCCGGGATCGAAATGTGCCCAACGATCGCCAAAGCATTTCTTGTCACTGAATGCGGTAAAGATCTCATCGCCGACAAGACCTGTGCGGTTTTCGGTAGCCTTGTCGAAGCTCTCACCATCAGCGAGCTGCAGCAGTTTCGCCAGGCCCGAGAAAGTCGCCGTCTTCGCCGACTTGAGCTTGAGGATGATCTTGTCGCGCTGGTCGAGCGTCAGCTTTCGGGATGGTGCTCCCGCTCTGGTGATTTCAAGCTGATTGACCTCTTCATACACCCGCCGTTCCTGGAACAGCGGGTGGGCCTTGGGCAGACGTGGCTCTTCGTTGAAGAAGGCGCAGCCACCGACCTTGGGTGCCTTCAATGGTCGCTGGAAAAAGATGATGCGCCGCAACCGGTCGCGGACAGCATCGGTCAGCAACGCGGGATTGCATGCGGCCTGTGCGGCCCAGATCGCATCGAACTCAGCTTCCAGATGGCGGCGTTCGGGGTAAAAATCAAAGCCATCTCCTTCGCTGCGCAACCGCACGCGTCTTGCATCCCTGTTAGCCAGAAACTCCCCATAGGTGCGCGCGCCTGCTTCATGCATCGCCAGATCGAGCGCCTTTGCACCCTCCGCGATCTTGCCACCCTCCTCGCCACCCCCGCTTTGCGCTCAGCCTTGCGGTTCGATTTGAAGCCTCGCCGCTGGTTCAGATGGAAGAGCACTCGACCGAGAAGGTGGGCATCCAGCGCTCTGTCCAACGCTTGCGCGCGCAGAACATAAGGATCGCACCCGGTCAGGGCTTTGGCTTCCTGAACGTCAGCAGGCATAAGGCCAGTGTTGATCAAGGCGTCCAGCAGAGCGGACCGACGCCGAACATAGCGATCGCGCCGCCGTCGCTTCGCCCGTGCATCGCGCCGGTCAACCGCAAGCGAAGCCCCTGACCTGGGATCACGACCGTCGGAGAATATTCGGACACCAATGTCACGCAAGCCGACCGGCTTTCCCTGTCCATCGATATTGAAAAGGCACCAGCCTATGCTGTTGGTGCCAATGTCCAGGCCAAGACGCGTTGCCATCCAGAATTCCTAACCTGCAGCGCGCAAACTTTTAAGTGCGATCTTGACGGCAGCAAGTGCGATGATAGCATTTGCCTTCAGAAATTGCAGGTCTGGTTGTTAACAAGCAACCTGATTGCACCAAATAAGGTGGGGGCTACGGCCCCACTTTTTATCGCGCGGTTCGCCCGACTTGCATCGGGGAAAGTCCCGATGCTGTGGTGCTGGCCGCGCACCTGAGAATGAGCTCAAGCAAGGTCTTGAGGCGTCCGGTGTGGCGGCCCTTGCACGAGCGCTGGAAACGGGGCTGCGCAGCTCGCAGCCCAGCGAAGCGCAGATACGCTAGCTGATAGACCGGATGAGAAGCGCATTCGGGCAGAGGCGTCAGAACCTTGGCTTGCCCCCAGGGTGATCGGCGGCCCACGGGGGCTCATGTTCCGAAACCCTGACGGGCAGAGCCTGCGACCGCTCAGCGTTCGACGATGTCCTTGTCCATTGGCGCGAGCTTGGAAAGCAGCCGGTTCTGCGCGCGGAACGGTACATCGTTTTCACGCATTGCACGCTGCAGGTTCTCGACCAGGGCATTGAGGTCGGCGCGCGTCGTGCCCAGATTCTTGTGCGAGGACTTCATGTCTCGGCCGGTATATGTGCAGCCAGCATCAAGGAGATAGCAGAACTGCTCGAACAGGGTGCGCCGCAAACGGACCATATCGTGGTTCTTGAAGATCGGAGCGATACGTGGATCGGTGGTGTTCAGGTCCACGAACCTGTCGACCAACCTGCGAATGCCGGCCTTGCCGCCAAACGCCTTGGCCAGAGTGTCTCCCGAGAAGGGCGTTGCACCAGCATTGGCCGGCGATTGCGGGTAGGGATCGACTGGAAGCTCGCCTGTAACCGGATCACGGACTTTCTTCTCGACCCCGAACTCCTTTTCCCAGTCGACCGCGGCAGGATCCTCCTGCTGGATCACTGCACCTTGCGGCTCGGCGCTGACAGGTTGTGCTGCAAGCAGCGCAAGAGCGAGAGCAAGTGTCATGGGATATCCTTCAGAATGCGAACTGGAGCGAGACGAGGCCGCCGCGCTGGCCGTCGAACGTGGCGATGGAGCCGACGTTGGCATAGGCGGCAGTAATGGTAGCATTGCGGACGAAGGCCCACGCAACAAACAGGTCATGAGCATCATCCTCCCGCGCGATCGCGAGATTGCTTGGACGAGTCCGGTATTCACCGCCGATGACGAGGCGAGGTGTCAGCATATAGGCAACCGAACCTTCGAACTGCAGCGAACGCGCACGCTGATCCGGCCCTCCGAAGCCAAGCAGGCCGAACTGGTTGGCATTGGTCAGCCGCGCGGTAGCGTTGACCAGCACGCTCTGCTGCAGGAAGAGCTTGGTGGCACTTACGGTGAAGTCGGTGCCATTCGGCGATGAGGCGCCTACTGCCTTGACGATGGCGGCATCAAGGCTGCGCTTGTGCTGCAAGCCGATACTGATCTGTGGCAGCAGCGGCGGACCGTAGACGAGATCGCCGATGAGCCGGACCTTGGCGCTGAAGATATCCTGATTGAACTTGTAACCCTCGCCCAGCCCCAATGCCGCGCCGACCTTTCTCGTGTCGAAGTTCTGGCGAGCATAGGCCAGTTCAACCCTGTCCTTGATGCCAATGGAGGCGCCATGGCTCTGCCAACCATAGTCGGCAAGTTCGATTGCCGTGACATGAGCCGATATGCCAATACCGCGGTCAGTTTCCATGCCGCCGATCGTAGCCCAGCTGGCAAGGCCGCCGCCGCTCGAGCCTTCGATGGAGGAAATCCCGTTGGTCAGCACCAGTTTGCCGCCGTCCAGCAGGGGGTCGGCATGGGCTGCTGGTGCTGCGAGGAGCATGGAGCAGAACAGGATGCCGGCGGCAGCGCCCGGCCAGGTTGTCCGCCAGCCGGGGCGTGCTGCAAATGCCTTGGATGCCTTGTTGCACATAGGGGAGATCTCACCGTCATCGCCAGTCTTGCGAACTGCGTTAACCGAGAGACGTTGGGAAATCCTGAATACTGCAAGCCGAAAGATTCTGATTGTATTAGGAACTTTCTGGCAAGCCGCTTCCATGCAGGACCTGCCGAAGCACCGCCCCCAAGCCCCGCGGACGACGTTCGCTGCCCGCTTGTCGTGGATAGCCATCTTGCCCCTTCTGCTTTCGGCAGCGCCGCCGCCGATTGTCCAGGTGCAGGTCGTGGATCAGGCGGGCATGCCGGTGCGCGATGCGGTGGTCGAGGCGGTGCCTCCGCCGGGTGACAAGCGCATTGCGACCTTCCGCTGGCGCAATGCCATGGCGCAGAGAAATCTCGCTTTCACTCCGGGCACGCTGATCGTGCCTCGCGGCGCGACGGTGGCATTTCCCAACTTGGACAACGTGCGCCATTCGATCTACAGCTTTTCCAGGCCGGGTCCGTTCAAGATCGAATTGTATGGCCAGGATCAGACGCGCACGCAGCAGTTCAAGGTGGCGGGCACGATCGCGCTGGGGTGCAACATCCACGACCAGATGCGTGGCTACATCCGCGTAACCGACTCCCCTTATGCCGCGCGCACGGATGTAAACGGACTAGCAACTATCGAGGGACTCGGCCGTGGTTCCTACGACGTGATCGTGTGGCATCCAGGCATGCGCGCGGCTGGTGGCGAGTGGCGCGGCAAGCTTGTCATGGAGCCGGGCAATCGCGCGCACATCGCCATTGCTGTCCGTCCCGGGCCGGCCAAATGATCGTGAGCGTGAAGGCCGTCCTGAGGCGTCTGACCCGGCTCGCGATGGCCAGTGCCGGGCGTCGGGCAAGAACGCTGGGCGGCAGGATCGCACTGCTTTACGTCCTGCTTCTCGCCTGTGTCATGGTCGCGACCCTTGCTGTCGCCAGTTCGGGCATTACCATGTTCGCCAGGCAGGCTGCAGAACGCGAACTTTCTGCAAACGCACGCGTTTTTGACCAGATCATCGCAACGCGGCAGGGGCAGATGGCCGATGCAGGCGAGGTGGTGGCGCGTGATTTCGGCTTCAGGGAAGCCTATGCCACAGGCGATGCCCCGACGTTGACGTCAGCGATCGAGACCCTGCGCGACCGTGCAAGGGTCAGTGCAGTGGTCATCGTACACCTTGATGGCAGCGTGATTGCATCCGATGGCGCAAATGCAATCGATGGTGCAGCCATGCTGGACCGGCTTGAGCAAGGACAGGATCGCGGAGTTGTCATCCTTGATGGGACGCACGCTCTTGCTGCGGCGGTACCGATCGAGATGCCCGACCTTGCTGGATGGCTCGTTCTGGTCAACCGGCTCGGGCCCGAGGACATGAAGCAGCTTGCCCGCCTGTCCGCGGCCGAGGTTCAGGCCAGCATATTGGATCGCTCGCAACTGGCAGGAAGCCTGGCCTCGGTCGGCTTGGGCGAGATCAGGACCATCGATGGAGATGGCGGTCAGCTGCTGGTGCAGATCTCGGCGATTGCGAGCCTGCAGAACGCCTTGCAGCCTCGACTGGTTCTCGCGCACTCGCTCGACAAGTCACTGGCGCAATACAGCCGTTTGCGTCTCATTCTGGTATTGATCAGCCTGGTTGGCGTGCTGGCCGGGGCGTGGGCCTCCATCCGTCTTTCCCGAGGGCTTGCCCGGCCACTCCAGTCCCTGGCTGAAGCAACCCGCGCCTATGGACGCGGCACAGTGGCCAAGGTCAAGGCTGAAGGGGTTATCGAGATCCGCTCCCTGGCCGACAGTTTCAACGCGATGGTCGACGCCGTCGAGGAGCGCGAGCAGCAGGTGCTTCATGCATCGCTCCACGACTCTCTTACCGGTCTGCCCAACCGCCGGTTCTTCATTGAAGAGCTGGATCGCGCCGTCACGCGCCAGAACGAGCGCCACAGGAATTTCATCGCCTT
Organism: Novosphingobium sp. THN1; assembly: GCF_003454795.1. GTDB lineage: Bacteria > Pseudomonadota > Alphaproteobacteria > Sphingomonadales > Sphingomonadaceae > Novosphingobium. The sequence continues at coordinate 1,003,902 of NZ_CP028348.1, read as the reverse complement.
CATCGACGTCGACGATTTCAAGGCCATTAACGATACGATGGGCCATCCCGTTGGCGACGAAATCCTGCGCTCGCTGGCGTTCACGCTTCGCGACCGCTTCCCCGATGCGATGGTTGCGCGCTTTGGCAGCGACGAGTTTGGGGTCTTGCTTGGCGGACTTGAGCCGGCAGAAGACTGCAACTCCATCGCTCGATCGCTTGAAATGGTGCTCGGTCGTACCTTTGCCAGCGATCGCAACCTTGAGATATCGGCCTGCGTCGGTATCGCCGTAGGCCCGCAGGATGGCGCCAGCGCCAATGCATTGATGACTGCTGCTGAACTCGCACTGTCACGCGCCAGAAGCGAAGGCAAAGGCTCCTGCCACTTCTTCGAACCCGATCTTGATGCCGAGGCCAGCCGCCGGCGCCGCATGGAAGTCGATCTGCGCAGTGCGGTTGGCCAAGGTGATTTCGAGCTCCATTTCCAGCCCCTTTTCTCGATCTCCGAAAACCGGATCAAGGGTTTCGAGGCGCTGATGCGCTGGCCACACGCAGAACAGGGGATGATCAGTCCTGTTCAGTTCATCCCGATTGCCGAGGAAACGGGATTGATCGTGCAGATGGGCGAATGGGCCATTCGCGAAGCCTGCCGACAGGCTGCCAAGTGGCCTGGAGATGCTTCTGTTGCCGTCAACATCTCGCCGCGGCAATTGTCCTCGGAGGGGCTTGTGACCTGCGTCGCCCAGGCCTTGGCCCAGTCAGGCTTGCCTGCTTCGCGCCTCGAACTTGAGATCACCGAAAGCGTGTTTATCGGCGATGTCGACAAGACCTTGAAGATTCTTCATTCCTTGCAGGCGTTGGGCGTTCGGGTGGCACTCGACGATTTTGGCACGGGCTACTCCTCGCTCAGTTATCTGCGCTCCTTCCCGTTCGACAAGATCAAGATCGATCAGAGCTTCGTTCGCGCCATGAGTGAAGGCGGCAGCGCCAACGCCATCGTCCGCGCGATCACGACCCTGGCTGATGCTCTGGGCATGGTGACGCTAGCCGAAGGTGTAGAGACGCCCGAACTGCTCGAGGCGCTACGCCTGGAAGGGTGTGACATGATCCAGGGCTACTTGATCAGCCGCCCGGTCCCAGGCGCTGAGGTTCAAAGTCTGTTAGCACTCCAGAAGCCGCCTCAAAGGCTGCGGGCGGCCGGCTGACCTGGTTCATAGCGCCTGACACCGCTTGATTCCCAGACTGCAGCGACCTGTCGCGCGACGATCAGGGCGAGAAGGCGCGACAATCAGGACGAGAATCCGGTGTGTCGGGATCGGCGGAGAGCGTAGCCCGTAGTCGATCCCGACACACCGGAGGCACTCTTTGCCGGGTGCCTGTGATGGTCGTGGTGGCCGCTATGTGTCGGGTTTTCCTGAGAGGAGGACCTGACCTGTGACCCGTCGATCGCCAGCTTGCGCAGTAGATACGGATAGATCCGGTGTTGCGGTTGCGGATCGCTGGTGCGTGGCCGCTGGTAGATCGGCGTCAGACCCACCTTCGCCATCAGGCGTCGCGCCCGACGGCGACCAATATCCCGACCATTGCGCCGCAGATGCCGCACTATCTGGCGGCTGCCATACCACGGGCACTCCATGAAGGTCTCGTCGATTACCACCATCAGGTCGGGATTAGCTTAGCATTCCGTCCAGACTTCCGGCACCACCTCAGTCCGCGCAGATTCCGCCTGCAACTGCGCGCAAAATCATCCGCGACTTACGCAGCAACGGCCTGCTTCGGGAGCTCCTGCCTGCGTGCGGCCGGGCGCCGGCTACGTTCGTTTTTCCGGAGCTGTTAAACATTGCCGAAGGTAGGCAGGCATTCTGACTGGGGCACGGTTCTCCGACAATGTCCAAGACCAGATTTCCTATCGCCATTTCCTCGTTGCCCTACAGGCTTGTGGCTGATCAAGCGGACCTCATGGCCAAATGATTGGGCATGGCGGCTCCTAGAATGGCTGTTCGGGCGGGCTTACAGCGCAGGCGATGCAGGAAGCCTTCGCACAGTAGCGGCTGCAGCTTCGTCAGGTCGATCGCCTGGAGGTGTGCTGGTGCCACCTGCCTCTCCTTGATGCGCCAGATCGGCGCAGTGAGCATCATCCGATGCGGGACGAAGGGTGCTTCCACCGCATCAGTTCATTCAACCATCGCCAAGATCTCGTCCGCAGGGAAATTCCGCGAGCGGCACAGGATTGAGCCACACCGCGCAAGCAGGCAGATTGCTTCCAATGTCGTTTGCGACAATGCTGGGGCCTGTTAGGAGCGATCAATGGAAATGCTCGACAGGTTGATGCGCTTTTTCCTGCAGACGGGCTTGCCGCCCCATGGCTTTTGCCTGCTGTGGGATCCGGGTCTTGTCTGGACGCATGTCATCGCCGACGCGATCATTGCATCGGCATATTACTCAATTCCGGTTGTGCTCTGGTTGTTCTTGAGGCGTCGTCCGGACCTGGAGTTCGGGTGGTTGCTGGGGCTTTTTGCCCTGTTCATCCTGGCCTGCGGCACAACCCACCTGATCAGCATTCTCGTGTTGTGGGTTCCAGCCTACGGAATCGAAGCTCTCGTCAAGGTCATCACCGCAATTGCCTCGATCGTGACAGCAATTGTTCTGTGGCCGCTGCTACCGAAACTGGTTGCCGTTCCCTCGCCGAGCCAGCTGCAATCCGCACTTGACCGATTGCATGTCGAGATGGCCGAGCGCGAGCATGCGGAAGAGATGCTGCGGCAATCGCAGAAAATGCAGGCAGTGGGCCAGTTGACTGCAGGGATCGCGCATGATTTCAATAATCTTTTGGCGATAATCAACGGCAACCTGGAGCGGTTGAAGCGCGGAAGTGATGACGAGCACAAGACCGCAAGAAGCATCGAGAATGCCCTTGCAGCCAGCGAACGGGCGGCAAGGTTAACCAGCCAGTTGCTCGCCTTTGCCCGCAAGCAGCCTCTCATGATCGTCCCGGTCGACGTCAATCAGGCAGTCTGCGATCTTGTACCGCTGATCGAACAGACGACCAGCCAGAAAATGACTGTCGAGACGGACTTGTGGCCTGAGTCACTGGATATCGAGATCGACAAGAACCAGTTCGACACAGCGATCCTGAACCTCGCGCTCAATGCCCGGGACGCGATGCCGGACGGTGGTCTTCTGCGGATCACCACTGCCATGGAAGGTGGGTCCGTTGCTATCTTTGTGAAAGATCAAGGTGTCGGGATGGATAGCGAGACCATTTCACGGGCGGTCGAACCGTTCTTCACGACCAAGCCTGTCGGTTCTGGCACGGGCCTGGGCTTGAGCCAGGTGTTCGGGTTCGTGGTGCAAAGCGGTGGGCAGGTCACGATCGAGTCCGAGCCGGGAACTGGAACCAGCGTGAAGCTTTCTTTTCCGCGACGTGTTGGAGGGACAGATGAAGCGAGTGCTGGCTGTTGACGATGAGCCTTTGCTTCTCGAGCTTCTCGTCGATGAGCTTGAACTTGGCGGTTACAAGGTCGAAAGTGCCTCGAACGGTGATGCTGCCATGGCCCTGCTGGGTTCGGATCACAGGTTCGACGTGATCGTCACGGACTTGAGGATGCCTGGCAAAGTCGATGGCTGGATGCTTGGCCGTCATGCCCTCGGCAGCGATCCGGAAGCTCGCGTAGTCTACATGACAGGGTATGCCGAAATGCCGGCGGTGTTGTCCGATCGGGAGAAATTTCTGCGCAAACCCTTCACAATGGACAAGCTGTTCTCGCTCCTCTGAGAAGGACCGGTCTTCCCTTCCAGACCTTGCGGGCGATATTTGTGTGTCGTCCTGGATCAACCCCTACGTTCAGTTTCGAGCCGTTTGGTGAGCTGCTGCACAATGCGCGAATTGGCAGTCGCCCCGCAATTCCCGCCAACGACCGACCACCGGCCCTGACGCGAAGCGAAAGTCAGGTTGGCGAGGATCGCCAAACCCGCACAACCGGCCCGGAGCATCTGGCTGCGCCAAGCCGACCTTGACGGCAATCCGGTGACACAGGGATGCCAGCAACCGGCAATGCAACGATAGAGCACCGGCAATAGAATGATCTGACCGCTGGCAAAGCAAGGCTTGCCATTCATGGTCCATGCAAGCGTGCTGTCGACTTTCCCGGCAATGGTTTTGCGGGGCGTGCCTTATCGCCGGAAATGGCCGGCCCATCGATCGCCGGGAGAACATGGCTGTTGAACGGTTCGGGCGTGCTCTGCATTTCACGGCCGGACGATGGCCCGCCTGTATCCAGCCGCTTGCGCCTCCGCCTCGCTACAGAAGATTTCCTCCGGGCGGGTGGCTTCGTAATAGGGCATCCCCGGCAGATGATAGATCCACTGTCCGCGCCTGTTGCGATTTCCCTTGATCACGCAACCGGATACGCGTGACGGGCGAGGCGTGAAGGCTCGTGCGGTAGCGGCACGATCTCGAGGTTGGCCTGCATGGCGAAAATCGGCTGGCATCTGGAAGGTGCTGCTCCAGATACCAAGGCCGTCGCGTTTGGCCCGGAGCTCCGCATCGGCATAGTCGAGACTGTACTCGCGATAGGCTGTAGCCCAGCCATTCTCGACCAGAACCCGGTTCAGGTCTTCAGAACCGGCCGTGCAGGTAGACACAGCCCGGCCATAGTTGTCGGTGCTCAAGCGTGTGCAACGGACCTGGGCACCTGCAATCAGGGCGGAAAGTTGCTCTTTGGCCGCTTGGCCGCAGGCCCAGGCCTCGCCATCGCGCTGGCATGTCTGAGCAAATTCGGGCGCATCGATCCCGAACAAGCGGACCTTCTGGCCAGCGACAACAAGGGAATCGCCATCGGCTGCGGTTGCACTTCCCGTTATAACCTGAGCGTGTGCCGGAAAGGCCAAGGCTGCAACCAGGACAAGGGCAGCGGTCCAGATGCGCATCGTCATTCCTTTGCCGGATCCATTCGCAGAACCCGGATAGAATTCAAGAAATTACGATTCGGTGACCGGGCAGCAGCAGGACCGCGCAGAAGGGTTGCAGCGTGCCCGGTCCTGTCCGGGCGGTGTGGTCCTCTGGACAAGCTCGGCGATCTGGGTGGCGATGCGGCTGGACAAGCGTTGCCTCGGGGCGGGATTCGTCATGGCGGCGCCCGCTTGCTGGCAGGTCAGGCGGCAGACGGGGCGATGGCCGGCGGCACGATCGTCCAGGCCCTGCTCATCAGCCTGCTGATTTTCACCCCGACTCCATCGCTGACGCGGCACAGGATCGTCTTGTGGCCCGACTGGACCACGCGGAAGCTCCGCTCGCTCTGCCCGTCGGTGAAGGTCAGCGGCTCGGCGAGAACCAGCATGTCGCCGGGCGCCGGCTTGCGGCGCGCGGTTAAGGCAAGGCGCTGACGACAATGTTCGCGCCACTGCGCGGCATATTCATTGCCGGGTGGTCCGAGCAGGTCGAGGATCGAGGCCGGGCAGTCGTAACTGTACGGCCCCATCGTTTCGGTGAGATCCTTGTAGCCGAACGCCTCGCCGCTGCGCGCGCAGGGCTTCCATTTGACAAGGCAGATGATCGCGAAAGTCTCGCGCGGGCCATTTGCGTCGTAGCTCTGACACGCGGCGTAGTAGGCACCTGAACGAACCGTCGACTTCAGGACGCGCAGACCTGTCGTCCGGCCCTTGTCGGGGTCGGGCGGAAATGTGCACTGGTTGTCGAGATAGGCTTGCGGCGTGGCGAACGGAGCCATGCCATCGCGTGACATGAATAGCCAACCCATGGTCTGTTCTCCTCAACGATCGCCCGTTGGCGCGGATTCTTGCAAACTCGGTCTCGCGGACGACAAGCGCGGGCAAACACGTCGGCATGGCAAGGACGACGACGAGGCAGGAGTGGTTGCTCATCCCCGGCCCGGCCGCATTAGCATTGGTTGGCGCAGGCGCAGTTGTCGTGGCGCTTATCGGGGAGGCGCTATTGGGCACAGAGGTTGTCGGACAGGGCGCTTCCACATTCGTGACATGCCAGCGCCATGTGACTTCCCGCGTAAAGCTCCAAAGCACAGGTCATGCAGCGATCTCCTCAGGCTGGGACTGCTGGGCGTGCATCCAGTCTGCAGCAGCCTGCGCCTTGCTGGCAGCAGAGAAAATGGCGCGAGGATCGTCTTTCAGCACGCGTAACCACGATGCCACGTAAGCAGCATGATCGGCGCGCGGATGGTGCGCGAGTCCGAGGTCGGCAAGCACGAAGGATGCGGTCAGTTCAGCACAGATCTCCTCCATTGCCAGGCTGTCGCGCTTGAACCTTGCGGAGAAGTTTCGGTCGAGCCGGTGCCTTGCTCCTGTGGCGTGGGCTGCCTCGTGCAGAAGAGTGGCCATGTGTGCCGACGCATCCCGAAAAGAGGAGAAGTGCGGCATGAAGATGTGATCGAGATCGATCCGGTAGTGCGCATCGTAAGCGCCTTCGGTGACCGGAACCTTCAGGGCTGCCACGAACGCCTCGGCATGTTCGAGCCGCTCGCTTTGGGGCAAGACCGCGACAGGGAGGGGCTCATATCCCTCGACCTGTGCGAGGTTGAAAACCGTGAAGGCCCGGGCGAACATGCAGGCAGGACCGGCTTGGTCGTCGCCATGATCGTTACCGGCAGGTGATGCCGCCTGCTTCCAGAGCACGACAGTCGTTCCGCGCTCTCCCTTGCGAACTTGCGCACCAAGAGCTGCCCATTGACGATAGGTCCCCCAAAGACCGCTGGAGAAGCTCCTGGCTCTTGCGGCGATCCAGAGCGCCAGCACGTTGACACCGCGATAGCGGCGGTGCGAGGTAACGTTCTGCGGTCGGGTCGTGGCTGCGCCATCATGATGCCAGGGCATGCGCCAAGTGCCGGCGCCGGACTCGATGGCAGAAACAATTTCCTGGGTGATGCGCGAATAGATGTCGGCTCGCGGCGTTGAAGGGTAGGTTCGGGACATGGCGGACCTTTCACGGCGGGCAGAGGGGAACTCTCCTCCCCTCTTTCAGCCCGTCATCCCCACACCCGCTTTCCCTCCCTCGCCTGCCACACCAGTGAGAGCTGTGGCGGGCCCTGTGCGAGCTGTCCCAAGGAAACGTTCGATGCTATCAGGCTCCGAAAGCCCCAATGCCGGCTTGCGAGCCCTGTCAGGGCTGCCTTCGACACGCTGACGAGGCAAGGCATCGTCCAGGCACTGGATGACCTTACATGGCTGTTCGTTGTCCTGCGTCCCTTACTGCGCGATGCAGGGAACAGATTCATCGCCCGGGCCATAAGCTCGGACCGCCCGTCGATCCCATAGCCGCGAGCGATCCCGAAGGACCTGTACGAGCATGCTCGGCCGACTGCCTCGAGGGGCCCTCTTGGTATCTCGGCTCGGCGGCAGAAGTCACGGAGCGCGCAGACCGAGCCGGTCGTCGTCATCGACGAGCGTGACGCGCCCCTCCCACTCCCACAGGACGAGGTTGAGAGCGTCGGCGGGAGCGCCGCGGGCGTAGCTCGGCACGACAATGCCGACATAGCCTTGCGCAATCGCGGCCTCGGCGAGGTCCTGCGTGGGCACGGGCTTTCCGGAGAGCATCCGGTCCCGCCAGCTTGGGTCGCCAAGCTCCGCCGGCGCCATGCCGAAGGGCTGGAGTACGGCTGTATCGCGGCCATCCAGCAAAGGCCCGATATCGGCCCGATAGGCTACCAGGGTGGTCGGCTGCAACGTGCCGACCTGATTGGCCTCGCGCAGTGCCGTCTCAGGCGCAAGCGAAGTATAGAGCGCCGCGCGCCTCATGCGATTGAACCGTCCGCCAAACCGGGCAGCCCCTTCCCCCGAGAGCGGTTCGCGGGACCAGACCGGATTGTGGGCGCGGTAGAGCAGCCCGGTGAAGTGCATGAGGCTAGGCGTGAATGCCGGCGTCGACAGCGTCGATATAAGCCAGCACGTCATCGGCCCGGTTGTTCTGCACGAGCTGCATTGCGGTCTGGCCCGAGAAGCCCGGCAGCGGCTCGGAGCGGTACCAGGCATAGGCCAGCAGCGCGGACCCGAAGCGCGGCTCGACCTTGTTGAGCACTTCGACCATCTGGCGAAGGCGGCGCTGGGTGCGTGTCGACGCGATCCGGTCCTTGCGCTGGATCGCGTCCTTGCCGAGGCCCAGCGAGCGTGCCAGTTCGTCGCTGGTGGTGCGCAGCACATCGACGATCTTGCGCGGAGCGAACGCACCGTTGTCAGCGTAGTTCTGTATCGCCATTGCAATGCTCCGGAAATTATGACGCTATATAGCGTCATTTCTTGCGGCATTCAAGCCGACGTGTGGCTGGAAGCGATGTGCGTCAAGGAAAGACAGCTTGCAGCTCGGTCGCGCCTGCAAGCGTTTACGAGGTTGGCATGCACAAGGGCTGAAGCTCGCCGCGGCCTTGCAGCAACACTTGCGATTTCGTCGGCATGAAGCCATGCGTGACTGTCGGATATTTCGTGATCGCAAGTGATGTATCTCGTCAGACCGCAGATAGATCGCTGGATTCGTACTGGACCGCTGCTCCAGCCACCGCCAGCTCCGTGTCTTGGCGCGAAGACTGCCACGCCCCTGCCCACACTTCGGCCCCGTCCTGGCAGTGCGAGGTTGCAGACCCAGCATACAAGGTACCCCTGGAGGTCGCCTCAGGCGAGACCCGCACACCTGGCCTGGTGTTCAAGGTCATCTGGTCGTGTCCTGGAGGGACCGGCACGCTGCCCTAGAGCGACAGTGGGCGCTGGGCAGCGTGCCGGCAAGGCTGCTTCAGGCGTCGACGGTCTCGCCGGCGGCGACGTCCTCCTCTTGGGCAGGTTCGTGCTCGACCGGTGCCTCCTCACAAGGCGCGCTCGCGGCGAGCACCCGGAAGCGCATGGCTTCGGGCACCCAGGCGAGTGCGGCTTCCCTGATCTCGGGGGCAACAATGGATTCGCCGGCGAACAGCTTTTCGCAGGAAGCCGAGAGGTCGCTCTTCTTCGAGGCCATGAAGCTTGCAGCCATGGCCGGCCCGCCGACTTCGCTGACATGGCCGAGCAGGGTCTGCTTGGCTACCCGGTCGAAGTAGTTGGCCGAGGTCGGCCGCCAGTGGCTGGCGACGTTGATCCCCATCAGGGCGGCGAGATGATCGTGGAGGTCGATCGGCTCGGGTCCGGACTGCCCTGCCTTCCTGTCGATGCCCATGCTGGCCTCCAACGTCTTCGCCATGCACCAGGCAAGCCAGCTTGCCTTGGCATCGTCGTCGAGCGCGCTGAACGCCGAAAACCTGTCGACAGTACGCCGGTGCTCGGTCCAGGACAGGTCGAGCGACTCGCGCATGTCGGCCATCAGCGTATGAGACGGGCTCTCGGGATAATTGGCGAGGGTGAGCGAGGGCGACGGCGCACGGAGCGTCGTGCCCAGCGCCTGCGCACTGTAGAGCGCGCGGGAGTCGGCGATGGCGAAGATCAGGTAATCGAGCGCGATTGCCGGGTTCGAGGCGAGGTTGATCGCGAGGATGTCGCGGCGCTGGACGGCAAGTTCCTCGACCAGCTTCTGCGAGAGCGGCTTGGGGGCAGACGATGAGTTACCGCCCTCCCCTGCAGTCCCACTGGCGCCCTCGCCCGCGTCGGACTCTCGGGCCTTGCGGCGTTCAAGTGGCTTGTCGCTGTAGAGGCCGCTGGCGACCATAGGCTGGCCGTCGGCGCCGATGATCACGAAGCAACCGACGTTGGCCTTCATTTCCTCGGGGATCACCGGGGGCTTGTCGTGGAGCGCATCGTAAGCGCTGCTCGCGGCATCCCAACGGGTCTGGAACTCGGCGGCGGCCGCCTCGTCGTCCTCGTCGAGCGTTTCGCTTGTCGCTTCCAGTGCCGAGATCGTCTCGAGCAGCTTGTCGGCCTCGACCTGTTCCTCCTCGGTGAGCGGCGCCGGTTCGAGATGGACCTGGTGGAGGTTTTCGGTCGCGTTGTAGGTGACGCGCGTCTCGAGGATCGGGCGCACCCAGGCATAGCCGGAAGTTTGGGCGACCTCGGCCGCAAAGGCCTGGAGCTTCTCGCCGGCGATGCGCTGCGCGATTTCGGCATCGATCCAGGTCTCGCCGCCGTCCTCGGTGAAAAGATCGCGCTCGATCCTACCTCCAGCGGCGAGGTATTCGGCTTCACTGGCGAGCCTCGCCATCGGCGATGTCGAGCGGATCGCGCTGTGCGTGACCATGCGGCGGATCGAGTCCGGATTGTTGCCCTGCCAGGAATTCGACAGCTCGTTCCAGACCATCATCTGGCGGTCATGGTTGGGCGTCGTCGCATAGGCCTTGGCGACATCGAGGGTGATCTTGCCTTCCTCGAGCGCGGCGAAGATCGGATCGGCGAGGTCAGCAAGCCGTAGGCGGCCTTCGATGAACCGGCGGGTGCGACCGAACCGCTTGGCGATCGCGTCGAGGTCCGCGCCTTCGCCCACGAAGTGCTTGTAGGCGCGGATCTCGTCGGTCGGCGTCATATCGAGGCGGATGACATTCTCGATCAGCGAGAGTTCGGACTGCTCGGCGGCATCGATGTCGAGCACCCGGCAGGCGACGGGATGATCCTTGGCAAGCTTGCCTGCGTCGAGGAGGAAATTGAGCGCGCGCAGGCGGCGGCCGCCCGCGGTCACGTCGAAAAGACCTCGCTTCTTGGCGGGCACGACGATCAGGTTCTGAAGGAGGCCCTTGGCCTCGATATTGGCCGCCAGTTCCTCGATGAACAGGTTGCTGTCCTGTCTGCGGACGTTGGCTTCGGACAAGCGCAGCTTGCCGAGCGGGATCAATTCGATATCATTCATGGGGGTGCTCCTGAAGGCCGGATTTGGCCAAGCCCTTCGGCTCACCCCTTCCAGCCCCCCTCCCCTCCCGGTTTCAGGAATGCCCGATTTGGCGGGAAAGACTGCGCGTCCCAAGGTGGCTCGCTCGATGCCGTGAGGCATAGATATTGGATTTATGCCTCACGGCCCGGATCGTCCGCGGAACCCAGATTGCACAACCTGGTTTCGTTTATTGCGAATATCCGCCAGGGAATATCACCATCAGCGGAGAGAAACGATGACACTGCCAGCCAATGCCTAGCCCTTCGGCCACAGGCTGCCCTCTGCCGACGATCGCCAGATCGCCAACCAGCTTCGGCGCCTCCTTGCCTCGCAGAAGGCCGGCGAGGCCAAGTTGCGCGTTCCCGATCCAAAGACCAGGAAGCCGGTCGAGATCACGCTGACACCGGCGATGTCTGACCTGTTCCTCGAGTTGTTGCGTCACATCGGGAGCGGGGATGCCGTCACGCTGGTGCCGATCCAGCAGATGCTGACGACGCAGCAGGCAGCAGATCTGCTCAACATGTCCCGTCCATACCTGATCCGGTTGATCGAGAAGAGTGACATCCCGCACAGCATGGTAGGACGGCATCGGCGGCTCAAGGCCGAGGACGTGTTCGCGTACAAGGCAGCGCGCGACAAGATCCGTTCTAAGGCGATGGACGACCTGATTGCGGAGGGCGCGGACCTGTATTGATCTGACACTGCCATGTTCGCCAATCGCTACACCGCTCTGGTCGATGCCTGCACATTGGTCAGCGCACCGCGTCGGGACCTGCTGCTCACTCTCGCCGAGGCGGAATTCTTCCGTGTGCGCTGGTCGAAGCGCATTCTTGATGAGACTGGCGCGGCCTTGGACAAGATCTTCGCCGAGTGCGGGGTTCGAGGACGCGTCCGCGAGGGCTGCTCGATCGGTTGAAGCCATGCACCGGGCCTTCCCCGAAGCCCTGGTCGAGGCGCACGCTTCGGTCACGGCCCTGACGTTCGGACTTCCCGACGCAATGACGAACATCTCCTGGCCGCCGCAGTCCAGACACAAGCCCAGGCTGTCGTGACTGAAAACATCAGCGATTTCCCGGTCGCAATTCTCGTTCCGCTCAATATCGAAGCGCGGACGGCAGACGAGTTCATCGCAGACACCATCGCGCTCGATGAGGGCAAGGCGGTTGCAGCAATCCGCACTCTGCGCATTCGGTTGAAGCGGCCGGAAATGTCCGCTGAGGACTACCTGCGCTCCCTGGAGGCACATGGCCTGTCCGTCACCGCGTCGATCCTGAGCGGCCACGCCGAATCCATCTGACCTGCAGTGACGCAGGCCAACGACTAAGCGATGATCCTCCCAAGAATCTCGCTTGCTCCGTCCATCGGCACGAACACGCGGGTCTGGTAGGCGATGATATCGGTGAAACAGCCAAAGATTGATTAAATCTATTAGTGTCAAGTATTTAGCTGTCCACTAATACCGCCAGACCCCACATTAGCACCCACACGAAGATTCAGACTGCACCCCGCATTAGCATCGCCTCGGCCATGGCCGGCATCAGCACTTCGATCGGTACGGGCACCGACGCAGAAACGTAGCCTGGATTGCGCGCCCTTCGCTGTCCGTACGAAGTTACCCACTGCTTGCCTCGCATGCGCCAGGCGCGTTGCAGCGGAGCGACAGGCAGGAGGTAGCACCCTCGCGAGGGAGCAAACGCGTAGGCAATAAAATCGCAGGCAAACGGCTTTTGGGCCCACCCTGGCGAGCGGCGCTCTTCGTCGCTCCATTGCTCGAGCAGGATATCCGGCCAATGATTGCACCGAACCTTCTCATCCACGCTGCAAGTTCGTCCGCAAGCGAGCGTCAGCACGCGGTCGATGCCCCCACGCTGGGCCCAGCCGTCATCGCGTACGCTGACGGCGGTCAGCAAATTCGGAAAGGCACGCCGGTGTTGAGTACGGCTGAGAATTGATGGAGCGGATGCCCCCTCCCGACGGCATCGAATGTGCCAATGTGATGTTTCCGAACGTCACAGCAGAGGAGAACCCAATGTCGATCTCACGGCCGCCATGGGAATATAGACCCGTCGCGGGTTATCCGGGTCGCCCAGAGGCAAGAAACCGAGATCAGCGTAAAATTTCCACCTGAGCTCGAAGTTTCCACCATCCAGAACGTCAAGAACAATTGCGGCTGCGCCCATCTCGTCGGCGATGCCAAGACAGCGCTTCATCGCATCGACGACGAGCGCTGTGCCCAGTCGTTTGCCTTGCAAATCCTCGCGGACCGCAACGGCACGGATATAGATAACCGGGACATCCGGGACTCGTGCACGCTGCCACTTTTTCGGTCCGAATTCTGCGCGAACGGCCATTGCTCCGAGCGTATAAAACCCAAGGACCGCTCTGTCGCCTTCAGCCGCAGCGATCCAGGCTGTGACCAGACCGTCTTTGATGTGTTCGGACAGGGAGGATTTGAGGAAATTGTCGATCGGCGTAAAACCGCAGGAGAAGGCGCTGCGGTCATGCAGCGCCTTCTCGAACTTCCTTATCGTCAGAGGGGGCAAAGATGGGCCTTGCTCAGCCGGCATCCGTGAGCAGGCCCTTTGTTGCCTCTGCTGCCTTCGCCAGTCCAGACATCTTCTTTCCTGGAGCAGCCACGGCGAGCTTGAAAGCCTCGAAAGCCTCGACAGGCAAGATCGACAAGGTCATACGCTGCTCGACTTCCTGTGCACGCAGTAGCGCAGCCTGACGAATAAAGTCCGCTTCCTGCAGGCCAGTAGCCGCAGCGGCAGCCCTGATCCGCTCTTCGTCGGCACGGTGCATGCGCACTTCCTTGCGAGCTTCCATCTTGCCGGGGTTGGGGTCACTGTTTCCAGGGCGAACATACCGATCTCCTTTGAGTGATCTTTGTACGGTGAATCGCCGTACGCGTCAACCATCTGACTATGCCATGCCGTTATAACTCCAAACCTGCACGACAGATCAGTTGAATGATACGCCCGTACGTCAACGCGCGATAAACAGGCCCCAGACAATGGTGCGCCCGGGAATGGAACGCAGCGAGTTGCGCTTGAAGGAGGATAAACTGACTGTGGCCGGTGCAGACCGGCTGTGCTTCGAGCCGAGCGGAACGTTCAGACCCTTCCGATAGGTTCAGAGTACCGGCAGACCGTTTCGTCTGATGTGATCAAGGTCATGTCCCCGACGATCGACTGAGTGATCAGCATTCTGTCGAAGGGGTCTTTGTGAATCGCGGGCAATTGGGAAATTGCAACGGCATGTTCGCTTGAAATGGCAAGCTCAACGTAACCGTTGTCAATAAACACCCGGCGCAACACGCGCGCATCGACTGCGAAGTCATCCCGCCCGAGCCCGCTCTTGATCGTGATTTCCCAAAGGCCGGCAGCGCTGAAGACCAGTTCATTGCTCATCATTGAGCAATTGCCGGGCGGCAGGCGTCTATCGTTCCGGAAAGCCCGCCGCCCGAGGAGCACATGTGTATCCAGGAGAAATTTCATCTCTCAGGCTTCAAACAGAGCTTCAGTTTCACCTTCGCCCATCCGGTCAAAATCTTCCGACACGCGCATTTCTCCCTTGAGGAAACCCAGGCGCTTGATCCTGGACGGTGCGGAAGCATCGATAGGCACCAATTTCGCTATCGGCTTGCCCGCCCTGGCGATCATGACCGCATTCCCGCGCAACACGCGCTCGAGCAAGCGCGACAAATGCGTCTTTGCCTCGCGAGCGCTGACGGTTTCCATTTCCAGGTACCTTGACCAAGTCATACAGACTAAGTCTGTCATATCCGTTCCAGTCCGCAAGCTCCTTGAAACTTGCTTATCCAATCAGGCTTGCAAGGATTTGGTCGGCCTTGTCCACCGGCACGAATACCCGCGTCTTGTAGGCGATGATCTCGGTGAAACAGCCCTTGGCCTTGAGTTCGGGAATACGCGCGGCTTCGGCCTCGACGATCTCGATCCTTCGGGAACGGTTCACGCGGGCTGTGCGGATCGTGAAACCCAAGGGATGCGGCGCCTTCCATGTGCCCCCGCCAAGAATGGCGGCGGCGATCCTGGCGGGATCAGTCTGCGCCTTGCGAGCAACCCCGAGCTTCTCAAGGGTCGCATCGACGTAGAGGTCGTGGACATGGCGGCCGAGCCAGGAGGCGCCGGACTTGTCGACGATGCGGTTGACCGTGAGGTCTTCCTTGGGAAGCGCGCCCCAGATCGGCAGCAGCAGCCCCGTTGCGAGATAGACGGTCTCGGTGACAAGCTGGCTTTCGTCGGCTGCGTATTCTTCCTCCCACAGCGCGCTGAACCTGGCCTTGCTGACGGGCTCCCAGGCGGACTCGTGGAGCCGGTCAGCGCGGAGGTACTCGCTGCGCAGCGGCCGCACGAGTTCGTAGCGGCGGATCGTGTGGCCCTCCCCGTCCATGTGCGAGGGTGCCGGAACCGCGAGCGCGACCTTGCCCGACTTGTCATTGCGCAGGAACAGCGGCTGTTCCTCATAGGATGCCCTTTTGAGAATGCGCTCGAGCGATAGGACCTTGCGCCGCTGGGTCAGCGACAGTTCAAGCAGGTGCGAGGTCGCTCCGGTGACAGGATCGGTGCGGATCACCGTGTCGGACAGCACCTCGCAGGCCTCGACCGCCACGGTCTCGACCCCGATGTCGAAGGTCCCGGCTTCCTTGGCGGCGGAGACGCGGGTTTCGTGCAAAGTCAGGAACTCGTCGAAGATGGCGTTCTGGACGGCGATCTTCATGGCGAGGATGCGGTTGAGCCAGCGCTGGATCGGCGGCAGGTCCTCGCGCAGCACCCCGTCCTGGTCAGTGAGCTCGAGCCCGCTCATACGCTGGAACTCCGACAATGTCGTACTCTTGAGCTTGGCCGTGGCGAGCAGGCCGTACCAGTCGTGGAGCGCGTGCTTGGCGTAGATGCTCTCGAGGTTGTCGGAAGCATCGAACATCCCCTGCCCGCCGGTCTGGCGCTGGCCACGGGTCAGCGCGCCCAAGGCATCGAGGCGCCGCGCGATCGTGCTGGTGAACCGGGCCTCGCCCTTGCAGTCGGTGGTGACAGGGCGGAACAGCGGCGGGCAAGCCTGATGGGTACGGTGGGTGCGTCCCAGCCCCTGGATCGCCCGGTCTGCGCGCCATCCGGGCTCGAGCAGGAAATGGACCCGGCGCTGCTGGTTCATGGCATCAAGGCTGGCATGATAGCTGCGACCCGTGCCGCCCGCATCCGAGAACACGAGGATGCGCTTGGCCCCGGTCATGAACGCAGTGGTCTCGGCAAGGTTGGTCCGGGGCGAACGGCTCTCGAGGCGCTGCTGTCCCGATCCGTCACGGACGAGGCGCTTGCTGCGCCCGGTGACCTCCGCAACCGCAGTCACGCCGTAGTGCTCCAGCAGGGCATCGAGTGCGGTCGGGATCGGCGGCATCGCGCAGATATGCTCGATCAGGTCGGCGCGCGCGGCCTCGGCTTGCGGGTTGTGAACCGGATTGCCTGCCTCGTCCCACATCGGACGTGAGCGCACATCGCCAAGCTCGTCCTTGTATTCCTCCATCTGCCGGGTCGGGAAAGCACGGGTCAGATAGTCGACGACGTATTCTTTGCAGTCATAGGCGATATCGAGCGCCTCGCGCTCAGCCGGTTCCAGTTCATCGAGGCGCCTGTTGAGGATTGATTCCGCGGTACTGACCAGTTGGACCACCACGCTGTCGCCCTCGCCCAGGTGCTCGTTGATCGCCGGGTAGATCGATGGCAGCTTCAGCGAGAGCAGCACCTGTCCGAAGAAGCGTTGCTTCGTCCCCTCGAAATGGCTGCGGGCCGCCGCCTTGGCTCCGCTGTTTAGGGTCTTGTTCTCAAGCCCGTCGACAATCCCGGTGAGTTCGAGTGCGGCCTCAAGGTTCTGGTGAATGATCGTCCAGGCCTCGCAATAGGTGTCGTAGATCGCGATCTGCTCAGAGGTCAGGTCATGGCGCAGGATGTCGTACTCTACCCCTGCGAAGCTGAGCGCCCGCGCGAGGTAGAGCCCGGAGGCCTTGAGGTCGCGCGCCACCAATTCCATCGCGGCAATGCCGCCGTCGCGGATTTCGCTGATGAACTGCTCGCGGTTTGCGAACGCCGTGCCCGGTCCCCACAGGCCAAGCCGGACCGCATAGGCGAGGTTGTTGACGTCCGAAGCGCCGGTTGCCGAGGCATAGAGTACGCGGGCGCGCGGCAGCGTATTCTGGAGAAGCACCCCGGCAATGCCCTGGAGCGAGCCCTGCTTCTGGCCAAGTGCCCCTTCCCCGCCCGCGACGCCGCCCATTTCGTGGGCCTCGTCGAAGACGATCACGCCTTCGAACTCCTTGTCGGCCCAGCGGACGATCTGGTCGAGCCGGGTATCCTCGACGCGTGAACTGCGCAGCGTGCCGTAGGGAACAAACAGGATGCCTTCAGGCGCGGTGATCTCCTCACCGATCTTCCAGCGGGCAAGGTCGAGAATGTCCGACGGCAATCCGCCGATCGCGGTCCAGTCGCGCTGCGCGTCTTCGAGCAGCGGTGCATTCTTCGAAATCCAGATGTGACGGGCAACGGTATCGGCGAACACGTTGGCGCAACGGTGACCCTGCATTTCCCAGAAAGGAGCGCGGCATGAACGAGCTTTCCGGCAAGGCGGCGATCGCCGGTATCGGCGCAACCGAATTTTCCAAGAACAGCGGGCGCTCGGAACTGCGCCTGGCGGTGGAAGCGGCCTTGGCCGCGTTGGCCGACGCGGGCATCGATCCGGCCGAGGTGGACGGCATGTCCACCTACACCATGGACAACAACCCCGAAATCGAGGTCTTCCGCAACATCGGCGGGCGCGAGCTCAAGTTCTTCAGCCGCATCCACTACGGCGGCGGCGCGGCCTGCGCCCCGATCATGCACGCGGCCATGGCTGTGGCCACGGGGGTGGCCGAGGTGGTCATATGCTACCGCGCTATGAACGAACGGTCGCAATACCGGTTCGGCGCGGCTTTCACCCCCGACGTGCTGCCCACGGCCGAAATCGCGCACTACGGCAACTACGTGCCTTTCGGCCTGGCATCTCCGGCCAGCTGGGTGGCTATGTCGGCCCGGCGCTACATGCACGAACATGGCGCAACCTCCGAAGATTTCGGCCGCATCGCCGTGGGTTTCCGCGATTTCGCCGCCACAAACCCCAAGGCCTGGTTCTATCAGCAGCCGATCACCCTGGAAGATCACCAGACCTCGCGCTGGATCGTGAAGCCGCTGCACCTGCTGGATTGCTGCCAGGAATCCGACGGTGCCGTTGCTGTCGTGGTGACCACGGCGGAACGCGCGCGCAAGCTGCGCCAGGCGCCGGCGATCATCCGCGCGGCGGCTCAGGGTGCGTGCGACGATCAGCAGATGATGACGAGCTACTATCGCCCCGATTTCACCCAGCTTTCGGAAATGAATCTGGTCGCGCGTCAGCTATACGCCATGGCCGGGATCGGGCCGGATGACGTGCAGGCGGCGATCCTTTACGATCACTTCTCGCCCTTCGTGCTGCCGCAGCTCGAGGCCTTCGGCTTTGCGAAGCAGGGGCAGGCCAGGGATTTCGTGCGCGAAGGCCAGATCGCCCGCGGCGGTCGCCTGCCGGTGAACACCAATGGCGGTCAGCTGGGAGAAGCCTATATCCATGGCTTGAACGGGGTGGCTGAAGGCGTCAGGCTGGTCCGCGGCCAGAGCGTGAACCAGCCCGGCGCTTGCCGCAATGTGATCGTGACCGCGGGCACCGGCGTCCCGACGTCGGGGCTGATCCTCTCGAGCGACTGAGTTGAAGGCATGGAATGACGACGATGGATGATCCTGAAACCGAAAGAGGTTTTGATTCCAGGATCATCGCCGGCATTTCCACGCCTTCCATGGTGGCGCAGGTTCTCGATTTGGAGGTTCCTCCGGATCGGGAACTTGTCCTGTGCGAACGAACTTCAACCATCGCTCTACAGCGCCAGGTTCGCCAGAATTTCGCCGAAGGCCGCTTTGAGTGCGAGGGCGGGCCGCGCCGGTTTGACGATATTGGCCGGTTGATGTTCGTGCCGGCCATGACGCCCTTGAGGATCAAGTACGAAGGACGCAACATCAGCATCGTCCGTTGCATGTTCCCGAAGGAGACGTTTGACGAGACGATTGCATCGGAAGGGGCTGTAGCAACGAAGCAGTTGCGCAATTGCCTCAACATCAAGAGCGCGCCAATTCGCTCGCTGATGATGAGCGTGGCTCGCGAGATCGAGAACAAGGCCAGGTTCACGGATGAGCTCGTGGAATGCTACGGGCAGATCCTGACCATCGAGCTGAAACGATATTTCGACCTTTGCGCGGCCGACGGCGGTATTTCCCGCGGTGGAATGAGCACGGGAGCCTTGCGCAAGGTGATCGAGCGTATCGAGGCCGATACCATTCCACCGAGTCTGGAGGAATTGGCTGCGCTGACAGGCCTGAGCAAACGGCACCTGACCCGGTCTTTTCGCCAGTCGACCGGTCAGACCATTCTTGAAAAGATCAATGAATCCCGGTTCAATCGAGCCAATCTGGCCATAGCTCATGGAGAGAAGAATTTGTCCGAAGTCGCGAGAATGTCCGGCTACGACTCACTGGCCGCGTTTTCTCAGGCGTATAAAAAGTGGTTCGGCAAAAGCCCGACCAAATATTCTATGCCATGAATTTCTTCGCGGTACCGTTTCTGCATCCAGCGCACGCAACCACTGGTGGAAACTTTACCCGCTGACGGCGGCACAAATCATATCCGCGGCCTTTTCGGCAATCATGATGATCGAGGCGTTGGGGTCGCCTGTGGTGATGCGCGGCATGACCGAGCCATCGACAACGCGAAGGCCCGTAATCCCCCGGACCCGCAAGCAAGGGTCGACCACGGCAAGTTCGTCGCTGCCCATTTTGCACGTGCCCACTGCTTCGTAGTTGACGTTGCAGGTCTGCCGAAAGAACGCATCGAGCGCATCATCGCTGGCACGGTCCGCGCCCGGTGTCCGTTCCTCGCCGCGATAGGTTGCGAAGGCCGGTTGCTGGATGACCTCTCGCGCGATCCGAACGCCCCGACGCAACACCTCCCGGTCACGCGGGTCGGCCAAGTAGTTGGCATTGATGGCCGGTTGATCCAACGGATCGGCGGACCTCAGGCGCAATAGGCCGCGGCTTTCCGGGCGGGTCAGGATGATCAGGTTCGTAAAACCGTGCGCCTTTTCGATTCCGCCAGTGGGCGCAAACAAGAGCGGGATAAAATAGAACTTCAGGTCCAGTCCGTCATATCCTGGCGCGCCGGAACGCAGATAGGCGATGACTTCGGTACCGCTTTTTGCGAGCGTCCCTGTCCGGGTAAGCAAGTATTGCAGGCCGGCGCTGGCAATCCGTAAGGGGTTGGTCGCAATCGCGAAATCGGAGATCTGCAAGGGGCTGGAGACTTGGACTTGCGTGCCGATATGGTCGTGAAGATTGCGGCCCACGCCCTTGAGGTCGGTGACGACTTCGATGCCAAGCGAGCGCAGGTGCTGCGCGTCTCCGATGCCTGACAGCATCAGCAGTTGCGGTGACTGGAAGGTGCCGCCGCAGAGAATTATTTCACGATCCGCGTAAACGGTCCAGCGCTCCCCGTGCTGCCGATACTCGACACCTCGTGCCTGACCGTTCTCGATTAAGATTCGGGATACATGAGCACTAGTGCGCACCACGAGATTGGGGCGCCTTGCCGCAGGCCGAAGATAGGCGACCGAAGTGCTGAACCGACGCCCTGAACGAATCGTATGTTCGGCCGGTCCAAACCCTTCGGGCTGTGCACCATTGTGGTCATCGCTATACGGAAAACCGGCTTCCTGCGCCGCTTCGAGCCACGCCAGTTGCCCCCGATTGGTCACATGGGCGCGGGTCACCGGCAAAGGCCCGCCGCGTCCATGAAATCGCTCGTCCCCATGGGCATTGGCTTCGGCCCGCCGAAAATAAGGCAGGACTTCTTCATAGGACCAGCCCGGGCAGCCTTCCCTGGCCCAAAGGTCGAAAATTTCCGGGCTCCCCCGGCTGTAGCACATCCCGTTGATCGAGCTGCTTCCGCCCAGCACCTTGCCGCGCGTATCATGAAGCACCCTGCCATCGAGGTGCTCTTGCGGTTCTGTCTGGTATTGCCAGCTATCCTTGCCGCTTTGCAGCAGGCGAAAGAACCCGGCGGGCATGTGGATGAAGGGATTGCTGTCCCGCCCGCCCGCTTCCAGCACAAGCACCCGAACCGAAGGATCGGCGGACAGGCGATTGGCCAGCACGCATCCCGCAGACCCTGCGCCCACGATCACATAGTCGAAGCGATCACCCATGGTCGGCCCCCGCGTTCGGCAGCACGGCAACGGCTTTCAATTCAACCAGCGATCCCGGATAGCCGAGGCCGGCAACGCCAATGGCCGTCCACGCCATTTCAATCCCCGGCATAGACCGTCCCATGACTTGCATGAACGTCTCCATATGAGCGGGATAGCCGACATGGAACGATGTCAGGTCAACGACATCGCCAAGGGTGCAGCCGTTCTTTTGCAGCACGTCCGCCAGTGCCGCAAAGGCTGCGGCAAACTGGTCTTCCGGCTGTTCCGGCGCCTTGCCGTCTGCCGTGAGGCCGATCTGGCCGGAGCAGAACAGGAAGTTGTTGGCACGGCGCGCCTCGCAAAAGGAAAAACCGGTTTCGGACATATCAATCTCCTGTTGGCCGCGCCTGCAGATGGCGACTGCTTTACATCTTTGTAGCATGCCCTCTCACCTAACGCTACTCAATGTCTTGTTAAGGGGTGCGCAATGTGGCATCCGAGGCAGCGCAAAACCGCATCGTGACAAATGGTGAGCCATCAGGGAGTTCAAAATGAAAGATTTCGACGATGTTGCCGCAAAACGCTTTTCCTCAACGCGTGCCAGCCTGATGGGCTGCGCGGCCTTGGCCCTTGCATGCTGGTCACCGTCTGCCCTTGCGCAGGACGATCCGGCCACCGCAGCGCGTGATGGTTCGCAACTTGGCGAAATCGTGGTCACGGCGCGGCGCACGCAGGAAAACCTGCAATCGACGCCCGTGGCGGTAACGGCGCTGTCGGGAGAACTTCTGAACAAGCTGAACGTGCGCGACGTCGTGGCGACGGCCCAGTTCACGCCGAACCTGTCCATCGCGGCGCAACCCGCCTCGATCACGGCTGCTTCGGTTTTTATCCGCGGCATCGGCAATTCATCGCCCAGCGCCGTGTCCGAACAGGGCGTGGGAATCTATCTCGACGGCGTTTATATCGCCCGCTCTGCCGGTGCGATTTTCGACCTGGTAGATCTTGAGCGTGTGGAAGTTCTGCGCGGCCCGCAAGGTACGCTGTTCGGGCGCAACAGCGTGGGCGGCGCGGTGCAACTGGTCAGCCGCAAGCCCTCCAAAACGATGGGGGTAGAAGCGAAAGCCGGCTTCGGCACGTTCAACGACTGGTATGGCCGGGTACGGCTCGACACCGGCACGCTGGGCGACCTGCCTGTCCAGGCGTCCATCAGCTATATGCGTCGCCAGCGCGACGGGTATTTCGACAATACGCTGGCCCCGTCCAGCCGCGATTCGGGCGCGCTGAAGGGCGAAGCCGTGACCGCTGCGGTGCAAGGTGATTTTGGTAATCTGACAGCGAACTATACCTTTGATTACAACGACCGCGAAGGAGTTTCGTCATTCTTCCAGACCATTGCGGCCACGGATGATGTGCGGGCCTATTTCGGCGCATCCGCGCCCGTCTACGGTGGCGCGCCCTTCCAGATCGGTTCCACCGCCCTGAGCAGCGGCCTGCAATTGCCCGGGACGGACCTTGCCGGAAACAAGACCTTCAGCGTCAAGGCGAAGGTCCAGGGTCATGCGCTGACGTTGAACTGGGAAGCGTCGCCGCAGCTTACCGTCAAGTCCATCACTGCCTATCGCGAATACAAGCAGGATGGCGCAAACAACCTGTCGGGGAACGGCAACATGCTTGGCTTTACGCTCAGCCCAACGCTGTTTGTCGATGGCATCGTGATACCGGAAGGGGTCAACCCGACCAACCTGTATGAAGGCTATACGACCCAGCGGCAGCACCAGTTCTCGCAGGAATTGCAGCTGCTCGGTAGCGTGGGCGACTTCAAGTATGTGGCAGGTGCATTTTACTTCGACGAAAAATCGTCTGAAGCCAATTACCAGACGCTGACCTATGTGCTTCCGGGCGGCGAGGCCGGTGTAAACCTCGCGCCTCTTCAGGCCTTTAATGGCAAGGCAAAGTCGTACGCCGTGTTCGGGCAGATCAGCTATGCACCGGGCGCGGGCAATTTCGAGCTGACCGGCGGCCTGCGTTATACCCACGACCAGAAGTGGCTGACGCTGGCAGGCGATGTCCAGCCCAACCTTGACGGGAAGGTCAGCTACAACAACGTGTCGTGGCTGGTATCGGCGAATTATCGCCTGCTGCCAGACCTGATGGGCTACGTGCGCGTTTCCAGCGGGTTCCGTGCCGGGGGATCAATCCGTCGGCATCGCAGATCAACGTCTTCAAGCCGGAGACCATCGTTTCCTACGAAGCGGGCCTGAAAGGCGAATGGTTCGACCGCAGGCTGCGCACTAATCTTGCGGTGTTCCATGTCGACTATCGCAACCTGCAGATTTCGCAGTTCATTGCCGGTAGCGAAGGCGCCACAGCCAATATCGTGAATGCGGGCAAGGTCGCCTATCGCGGGGTCGAAGCGGAAATCACCGCCGTCCCGGTGCGCGGTCTGACGCTGGACGGATCGATTGGCTATACCGATCCCAAATACAAGACCTACCTCTATCTCGATCCGGCAACCGATACGGTCATCAACGTCGCGTCGGAAGCCCGCATGTCGCAGGCGGCGAAGTTCAACGCCCATGTCGGCGCGCAGTATGAGCAGGACATCGGGCTCGGTACGCTCTCGCTGCGCGCCGATTACTCCTACCGCAGCACGGTATACTGGTTCACTCTTGACCGCGTGAGCCAGTTCAACCGCGATATCCGTTCGCGGCCCGACCATAACCTGCGGGCGCGGATCGCGCTTGACGATATCGCGATCGGCAGGGCCAAGCTTGGGTTGGGCGTCTGGGGCGACAACCTGACCGATCAGCGCAATATCGATTTCGGCATCGATTTCGGCAGCCTTGGCTATGCCAGCGCCTCGTTCAAGATGCCACGCACGTTCGGCGTGGATGCCCGGATTACGTATTGACGTCGCGGGGCTCGTTACCGGGCCTCGCATCCTGCGATCAGTATGCTGACAAGCTGGCGCAAGTGATCGTCCGATGGCACGTCCTTGGCGATCACGATGTGCCCTGCGATAGACGTGAACAGGGTGGCGATGACCATGGTCGGATCGATGTCCGGGCGGATATCTCCACTCTGCCGCGCCTTGTGCAGCGGTTCGGCCATGGCGACGGAAATGGATTGCCATTGGCGATGTGTTTCTTCCGCCAGGAAGCCCCCGCCCAGTTGGGCGGTCAGGGCATTGATGGCGATCTCGTGCGGCCGTGCCGAAAAGTCGCGGAATGCGGTGGCGATATGATTCAGATGATCGCGCCAGTCGTCGCGCAGCTCTACCTGGAAGGTCGAATTATGGGTGCGCAGGGCGTCGGCCACCAACTGATCGCGGGTGGGCCAGCGGGCATGTATCGTCGAGCGGGCAATGCCGGACCGCTCGGCAACATCGGTCATCGTGAAGTCGATTTCACCATCCTTGATGAACTGCAAAACCGCGTTCGCAACGCTTTGCCGAACCCGTTCCGTGCGGCCGCCTGGCCTGATGCTACCCCGTACCATGCCAACCCCTTACCGGGGGGCGGCACGCAAGTTCAAGGTCCCCCACGCCAACGGGAGCACTTCTGAAAATGGATACCCCATCGATTTCCTCCATCGCAAAGCCTCGGGAACCTTGGGCCTTGCTGGTGCCGCTTTCCTTGGCAGGCTTTGTCCTGATCGGCGGAATGCTGACATCGCTCAGCGTCTATGTGTCCGTTATGCAGCCTCTGCTGGGATGGAGTGCCGCCGAAGCAGGTGCAGGCCCGGTCGCCTTGCTGATCGGGATGAGCGCAGGCAACCTTGTTATAAGCCCGGCACTGCGCAGGCTCGGCATCAACGGAACATTCGCGCTCGGTTCCTTGCTGGCGGCTCTTGCATGGGCCGCAGCGGGGTGGAGCAATACTCTGGCCGGCTTCAGCCTCGCCATGGCAATTGCCGGTTTCGGGACTGGTCTGGGATCTATCGTGCCGGGCATTGCCGTTCTGACTGAAGCGTTCCACGCCCGCCGGGGGCTGGCGATCGGGCTGTTCATCGGCAGTTGTTCCTTAGCCAGTTCGGCGATGCCCATGGCCACGAACCTGCTGATCGAAAGGGCGGGCTGGCGGGTCGCCTTCCAGATCATCGGCCTTGCCGCACTGGTGCTGGTCCCTGTGCTCTGGCGGTTTCTGCCGGGTCGCGCAGTCTCCGGGGGCGCGCGCGTTGCGGATCATTCGGGGCAGGACGGATTAAACCGTCGCGGGGCTTTCCACTTGCCGGCCTTCTGGGTGCTCACGCTCGTGATGACGCTGAGTATGGTGTGCATGAACGGTGTGCTGTTCAACATCGTGACCTACCTTAAGGATCGCGGCACCGCCACGCAGGATGCGGTTGCTCTTTACAGCTTCGCCAATTTCATGAGCCTGCCGGGATTGCTGGTCGGCGGATACTTGTCCGACAGAGTGCGCGTGCAGATCCTGTTTCCGGCGATCCTGCTGATTCAGGCAGCCGGAACCCTCGCTTTGCTGGGCATGGGCGATGCGGGTCCTGTCGCCATGGCAGCCACAGCAGCCTTCGTTGTGCTATGGGGCGGGGTGGCAGGCTTGCCCGCGCAAGCTGGTTCGCTGATGCTGCGTGAAATTACCGGTAGCCGGGAATTCCCGGCATTGCTGGCCATCGTCTTCACGATCAACGGCTTCATCGGTGCGCTTGCACCGGGACTGACCGGTTGGCTGCGCGATGCGACAGGCGATTATCGCTCTGCCTTCGCCCTGTTCGGCCTAGTCATGATTGCATCTGCTGTTGCTGCCTTGTGGTGCCGCGATCCGCGCCCGCAAGCGACAACTGCCAAGTTTTGAGGATTGCCGATGAACCAGAGGATCGCATTTGAACGGGGCGAAGTGCCGGTTGCCTTGAGCGGCTGGACAAAACCCCAGGGCACGGCGCGCGAATGGCCCATGCTGACTGGCGATAGCGCGGCCGATGCCGTGGTGATCGGCGCAGGATTGGCCGGTTCATCGCTGGCGCTGCATCTTGCCGATGCAGGCGTCGCGACAACGGTGCTGGAATCCCGCCAACCGGGCTGGGGCGCGTCGGGCCGCAATGCGGGGCACGTCCTGCCGTTGCTGCGCGACCTCAAACTGTTTGAACGTTTCCCGGATGGCGGGAAAAGGTTTCTGGAGTTGTTCCGCCAGCATCTGACGATCCCGTTCGACCTTTCCGCAAAGCACGGGATCGACTCCGACGCGGTACGTTCCGGCTACATCAACGGCATGAAAACCCGGAAGGCGCAGGACGCATTTCTGCGGCAGCATGCGTATCTGGAGCAGGCCGGCATCCAGCGCTCGATCGCGCTTGATGCAGCACAAATGAAGGAAAGGCTTGGCACCACGGCCTATCCGTTTGGCGTGCTGTTTGAAGATGGGGGTCGGGTTAATCCCTATTTGCTGACCAATGGCATGATAGAAACTGCCGCCCGGCTCGGCGCAAAGATCCACGGCAACAGCGAAGCCATTTCTCTGGAACGGGTCGGGACGCAGTGGCGCGTGCGTACGGCGCAAGGCAGTGTTCTGGCCAATCGGGTAGTGTTCTGCACGGCGGCATACCCGACCGACATCGAGCCCGCATTCCAGCGCGCATTCTATCCCCTGACGGCGTTTGCCCTTGCCACCGCTCCCTTGCCGGAGGAGTTGCAGAGTGTTGTCATACCCGGTGGCGGAACGTTCGCGCAGGCGCCGATTGACCTCAACCCGATGGTCCGGGACCGCCACAACCGGCTGATCCTGTCATCCATTCCGCGCCGTGGCCGTGCTTATGATGCGCAATGGCACTTCCAGTCGCAACTGGCCTGGTTGCACAAGGTCTGGCCCGAAACCCGCAATGTTCCAATTGAGCTTGAAAGCTACTGGACTGGACGCGTGGCCATGCGTGACGCCCAGTTTCCGGGCGTTTTCGAGGTCGACTCCGGCGTGTACGGACTTATGTACTTCAACGCTTGGGGCAATGTGCTGGCGCCGCTGATGGGGATGCTGGTGGCACAGGGTCTTGCCACTGACACAATGCACTCCTTGCCATTTCCGCTTGAACGGGCAGAGCCGGTGACAAGACCGCAAAAGCAGGCATGGCTGATCCAGGACATTCTCATCCCTCTGGCGCGAACCGCCCAGAGGCTCGGTATGGTATAGCGGGTGGCAATCTTCCGCCGCAATTGGGTGTCTGGATCGTTGCACGTGGCGGCGCAAGTCGTTCTGCTTTTGCTGCGCGTCGTGCATATGCGTGATGTGCGCTTTGCGCAGCCTCACTAGCGGTTCATATGGAACTTAGGAGAGGTCTTCTACTATGAGCTTCGACGTCAAACCCCTTGCAGGCGGTTTCGGCCGCGAGATCTGTGGCCTCGACATGGCCCACGGCATCGACCCCGCCACGGCCGCCGCGCTCAAGGCCACCTGGCTCGAGCACGGCGTGCTGCTGTTTCGCGGGATCGGCACCTCGCCCGAGGTGCAGCTCGAGCTGAGCCGCTGCTTCGGCGAACTCGAGCCGCACCCGATCGAGAAGTTCCGCCTCGCCGGCTATCCCGAGCTGATCCTGCTCTCGAACGAGGATGGCCCGACCGGCCCGGTCTACGACTTCGACGGCGTGGAGATCACCCAGCGGATTCCCTGGCACACCGACCTCGCCTTCACCACCACCCCCAATGCCGGCGCCCTGCTGCGCATGGTGCGCAGGGTCGAGACCGGCGGGCAGACCGGCTGGCTCGATACTGCCGCCGCCTACGACGAGCTCGACGAGGCGACCAAGGCCGAGATCGCCGATCTCGAGGCGGTCTACCTGTTCCGCACCGGGATCGAGGAGATGCGCTTCAACCAGCAGGGCGGGCGGCGGATCACCCCGCGCAAGGAAACCTATCCCTACTTCCCGCCGGTGGCCAACCCGCTGGTCTGGACCCATCCCGAAACCGGGCGCAAGGTGCTCAACGTCAGCACGCTCAACATCGATCACGTGATCGGCCAGGAGGGCGAGGCTGGCGATGCCCTGATCCGGCGCCTGATCGAGCACACCCTGCAACCGCGCTTCCAGTACGTCCACGAATGGGCCAACAACGACATGGTCCTGTGGGACAACCGTCGCACCATGCATGCCGCCTTCGGCCATCCGGTGCGCGAGATCCGCGTGGTCCACCGCACCACGATCAAGGGCACCGTGGCGATGGGCCGGGTCTACGAGGACGGCGCGAACGCGGAAGCCGCGGAATGAGCGGCCAGTTCGACACCGTCCTGCGTGGCGGCACCGTGATTGACGGCACGGGCGCACCGGCCTTCGTGGCCGACGTGGCGATCACCGCCGGACGGATCGCCGCGATTGGCGAGAACCTCGCCGCGGGGCGCGAGGAGATCGACGCGCGCGGCCTGCTGGTAACCCCCGGCTTCGTCGACATCCACACCCATTACGACGGGCAGGTGACGTGGGAGAACCGCCTTTCGCCCTCGTCGTACCACGGCGTCACCACCGCAGTGATCGGCAATTGCGGGGTGGGCTTTGCCCCATGTCACGCCACCCCCGAGGCACGCGATGCGATGGTCCGGCTGATGGAGGGGGTCGAGGACATTCCCTACCCCGTGCTGACCGAGGGCTTGCCGTGGACCTGGGAGACCTTTCCCGAGTATCTCGCCTTCCTCGCGGGTCGGCCCTACGACATGGATATCGTCGCACTGGTGCCGCATGCGCCGCTCCGCGTCTACGTGATGGGCGAGCGCGGGGCCAATCGCGAGCCCGCGACCGCGGCCGACATCGCCGAGATGTCCCGCCTCCTCGGCGAGGCGCTCGATGCCGGGGCGGCCGGCATCGCCACCTCGCGCAGTCTGTTCCATCGCTCGAGCGACGGCAAGGCGATCCCGACCTACCAGGCGGCCCAGGCCGAGCTGCTTGCCTTCGCCCGCGTCCTGCGCGAGAAGGGCAAGGGCGTGTTCCAGATCGTCGAGGACATCCACCTGCCCGATGCCAGCCTCGCCGCGATGCGTGAACTAGCCGAGACGGCCGGTCGTCCGCTCACCTTCTCGATCGGGACCGGCAATGTCGGGCCTTTCCAGTATCCGCGGCTGCTCGAGGAGCTCGGGGCGGCGAATGCCGCAGGTGCGGTCATGAAGGGACAGATCATGCCCCGCGGGATCGGCATGATCCTCGGCTTCGAGCTCACGCTCAACCCGTTCTACACGACCGCGACCTATGCCTCGCTGGCCGGTATGCCGCTGGCCGAACGACTGGATCGGCTGCGCCGCCCCGAGGTGCGGGCGGCGATCCTGTCCGAACCGGTCGATCCCAATCCGGCGCTGGTGCTCGGCCGGGCCGTGCGCGATTTCGCGCACATGTTCATCCTCGGTGACCGGCCCGACTACGAGCAGCCGCCCGAGCGCAGCATTGCCGGGCTTGCCGCCGCTGCCGGGGTCACGCCGGAGGAATATGCCTATGATGTGATGGTTGCGGGGGAAAGCGGGGGCAAACTCTACCTCGCCATGGCCAACTATGCCGATGGCAGCCTCGATGCCGTGGGCGAGATCATGTCGCATCCCGACGTGGTTTACGGCCTAGGTGATGGCGGCGCCCATGTCGGCACGATCTGCGATGGCAGCTACTCGACCTTCGCCCTGACCCACTGGGCACGGGACCGGGTCCGCGACCGCAAGAGCCTGCCCGACGTGGTGCACCGGATGACCCAGGGCACCGCCCGGATCATGGGGCTCGCCGATCGCGGCGTGCTGGCGCCGGGTCTGCGTGCCGACATCAACCTGATCGACCATGCGCGGCTCAGTATCGGCGCGCCTGAGGTCTGCTACGATCTCCCGGCCGGCGGCAAGCGCCTGGTCCAGCGCGCCGCAGGCTATGTCTTGACCATGGTCGAAGGGCTGCCGGTCTACCGCGAGGGCGAAGCCACCGGCGACCTGCCCGGGCGTCTCGTCCGGCTCGGCTGAGCAGGGCGCCGGATTGCGGGCGAGCGCCGCCGCGGAGTTCAACAGCGTGCGGACCAGCTCGCCCTGGCGGTTGGTGCCGGTCTTGAGAAAGACCGCCTGGAGCTGCGAGCGGATCGTGTGCTTGCTCACCCCGATCGCTGTGGCCGCATCCTCGGTACTGATCCCTTCGGCCAGCAGGCGGCCGAGGCGCGCCTCGGCCGGGGTCAGCCCGAACAGGCGTTCAAGATCGGCGGCGTCGAGATTGTTGCGCCGGGACGGATCGCGCAGCACGATCACCGCGGTCCGGCGCAGCGGTGCCGAAATCGGGGCGTAGGGCGGGCCGGGGCGGATCACCGCCGTCACCGGCAGGTGGTGATCGTGGCGCGAGAGCGCCATCGTGGCATAGCAGTCGGGCCGGCTGGTGGGGCTCTGCTCGCGGGCCTTGGTCCGGACGTGCTGCTTGAGCACCTGCTGTTCGACCGGATGGCGGGCAAAGAGCCGTCTGCCGTTGATCCCGAGCAGTTGGGTGTCCGCGATGATCTCGGCCGCCACCGCGTTGATGTGCATCACGGCACTGTCCTCGTCGACGAGGATGACCCCTGTCTCGCTCGATTCGAGGGCATATTCGGCAATCAGGCGTCTGCGCTCGCTTTCCGCGAGCACCATATAGGCCTCACCTCAAGATTTGTTCGCCAGACAACGCTAAGGTGGACATAGTGGGAACAACCTACGCGACGAGCCGCAACCTGCCACTTGGGTCGTGAAGTGGTCGGTACCCGCCACCGTCTCTGAACGACGCATCCTCCCATAGGTAGTCGCCGGTTAGGCCGATATGTGACCAACCTAGAGGCGAGACATGGGCCAGCAGTGCCTCGTCGATCTCCACCCCGGAATGGCGAATGTAATCGGCAGCGCGGCCAAGATAGAGAGTGTTCCAGTATGCAATGGCTGCGATGAGCAGGTTAAGGCCAGATGCTCGGTATTGCTGGTTCTCGAAGGTACGGTCCGTAAAGCGTCCCTGGCGATTGGTGTAAATTGCATCAGCCAGAGCGTGCCGGGCCTCTCCCTTGTTCAAACCGGCTTGGCAGGCGCGGCGCAATTCTGGCTGTTCCAGCCAGTCGAGTGTGAACAGCGTCCGCTCGATGCGACCGAGTTCGCGAAGGGCGAGGTCGAGCTTGTTCTGCCGACGATAGGCGGAAAGCTTGCGCAGAATGACTGACGGCGCAACCGCCCCCTCACGGATCGACGCCGCCATGCGAACCAGGTCGTCCCACTCTGCCTCGATCGCGCCGACTTTGATCGCTTGGCCGAACAGACGTTCGATGCCTTTATAGGTTGAGTTCGCAGCAATGGCGCCAAGCCGTCGATCGGCTAGGTCGCGCATCCGCGGGACGAAACGGAAACCCAGCAGGTGACACAAACCAAAGACGTGATCGGATGCGCCGCCGGTATCAGTGTACAGCTCCTGCAGCGGCAAATCGCGGGCGCCAAGCATCAGACCGTCGAGCACGTATGGTGCCTCACTGGCGGTGGCAGACATGATGCGCGAACTGAACGAAGCGAAATGGTCAGACAGGTGGGAGTAGATCTTGATGCCGGGCTCGTGCCCGTACTTGGCGTTGATCTCGGCTGCGCCGGAACGAATTCGGCCGGTGCGGAAGAACTGACCATCAGATGATGCGCTGATACCTTCTCCCCAGTTGCGCGCGAACGGCAGCTGGTGATGTTCGCGCACGATCTGGGCCAACGCGGCCTCGTAATTTTCGGGCGAGATGTACCAGTTCTGGGTCCAGGCAAGCTGCGCGTAGGTCACGCCCTGGCTCGCGTTTGCCATACGTTCGACGCCGAGATTTGTGCCATCTGCCAGAATGGCAGCGAGGATGGCTTGAGGTTTGTCGTGTTCCTTGCCCGAGCGGACATCCCGAAATGCCGCGAGGAAGCCGGTGCGCTCGGCAACCTCGAACAGGAGTTCGGTGATCCGGACACGCGGAAGTAGCGAGTCGAGCCTGCGATCCAGAACTTCAGCGTCCAGCGGAGTTGCCGCCTGCAGCGGCACAACCTTCAGTCTGTCGCGAACGAGCGCCACACCAGATAAGCGGCCGGTCCGCAGTTGGTGCGCGAAGTGGCGCAGGCGCCGATCAAGTTCAGCACTTTTCTCAGCTAGATATTCCCCAGCATTCACGTTGATGGGTAAGTCAGCTATCGCGGATTGTGCGGCTTTGCGGGGAAGCAGATAGGCATCAAATCGCTGGTAGGCGCGGGTTCCTTCGACCCAGACATCGCCGGCCCGCAACTTGTCGCGGAGAGTTGCAAGCACTGCAGTCTCGTAGCGCGCGCGGCTGACCTTTCCGCCTTCCGTGATCAGCTTTGGCCACTGTCGATTGGCGAAGGGCATGGGTGGATTTTCCGGCAGGTGCGCGCCACGACTGGCGTTGGTCTGCTTGAGGAGATCGATAGCTGAAAGCAGGTTAGTTCCGCTGCTCGAGGCCTTGAACGTGAACGTGTCGAGGAAGCTGCCGGAAAACCGGCGCAGCGTGGCGTACCGTTCGGTCGCAAGGACCAGGGTGTCTTCTTGGGCGAGATCAGCCAAGGCATCGACGTGGGCGCGCGCGGCCATCAAGCGATGCCAGCCCACCATCTCATCGATCAGGATCAGCGGATCACCGCCGGTTTCCTCCGCCATATCCAATGCCGCGATAGTTGCTCCGAACAGTCGCATGAGTTTGCCGACCGACGGTGCCGTGTCCTGATAACGTCGTTCCTGGCCCCGCTTGGCACGGGTGAACAGCCCACCAATCAGACGCTCGAACATCAGAATCGCGGCATCGGCAAGTCTGACCTCAAGATTGACGACTGCAGCCGCCAGCGTCGCCCTGCGGCGATTGGGGGAATAGTCGGCAAGCAGAAACGGCGGAGCCACTCTGCCTTCACGCACGAACTGGCCGAAGCGGAAGCCTGTCGTCGCCAAGCTGATCCCGGGATCGATCCCGAGCTGCCGTATATACCGCAGGCGTTTGAGCAGCGCGTTCATGTTCTTGGTCGACGGCGACCCGGGCATGTCGCGGAGCCATGCGAGTGGGGTCATGCCCAAGGCAGGCTCGTTGATCAGGAGCGCGTCGAGCAACTCTAACGTTGGGCCGTCCAGCGCGGCAACCATCTCTGCCGCCGCGCGCTTGCGCGCGCGGGCCCGGCCAGCGAGCCCAGACCGTTCGAGGGTGTCCGGAAGAGGCAGGACGAAGCGATCCGCCTTGAGACTGTCCATTAGGGAGCGTGCAATTGTCTCGCCGCGGTCGCTCTGCATGGCTGCCCGGGCCGCCAGTTCGATGGCATGGGCGACGTCGGCTCGCTTGAATGGTTGGAGGCCAAGGTATTCGGCCGCAGTCGAGCTATGATCGGTTCGCGTCTGCGCTCGTTGCCCATAAGTCGCGAATACGTTCGGCGAGACATCTAGCTGCGCAGCCAGGTAGTTGAGCACGGACTCCGGGACGTCCGAGTTGATCCGCAGACCAAAACCCGGGTGCCGCAAGAGCGCGAGGTGTGCAGCAATGCCGAGCCGATTGACAGCGCCTCGCCGCCTTCCGATTAAGGCCAAATCATCGGGCGCTAAAGTGTAATTTCGGATGATCGAAAAGTTGTCGATGCGTGGCAGGAAAAGCCTATCGCGCTCGTCCTGCGCCAGCAGATTGCGCCGCGCCATGATGCACCTCACCAGATTCGGGATGAACTCCAATCGGTCAGGCTAGACCTGCGTGGCAGCGTAGGCATGCATAAAGAATTCCAGTGTGTTCGCCATTTGTCTGACTTAGCGTTGTCTGACGAACAGACCTTGAGGTGCCCCCAGCTTCGGCGCATCCTTGCCTCGCAGAAGGCAGGTGAGGCCAAGCTGCACATACCCGATCCCAAGACCAGGAAACCGGTCGAGATCACGCTGACACCGGCGATGTCCGACCTGTTCCTCGAGTTGCTGCGTCACATCGGGAGCGGGGATACCGTCACGTTCGTGCCGATCCAGCAGATGTTGACGACGCAGCAGGCAGCAGATCTGCTCAACATGTCGCGTCCTTACCTGATCACGTTGATCGAGAAGGGTGACATCCCGCACAGCATGGTAGGACGGCATCGGCGGCTCAAGGCCGAGGACGTGTTTGCGTACAAGGCAGCGCGCGACAAGATTCGTTCGAACGCGATGGACGAACTGATTGCGGACGGCTCGGATCAGTATTGATTAAACCCGAGCGGAACAATCAGACCTGTCGGATGGGTCCGGAGTACCGGCAGATTGTTTCGTCTGATGTGAGCAAAGTAATGCCCTCGACGATCGACTGAGCGATCAGCATTCTATCGAATGGGTCCTTGTGAATCGGAGGCAACTGGGAAATTGCGACGGCATGTTCGCTTGAAATGGCGAGCTCGACGTAACCGTTGTCGATCAACGCCCGGCGCAATACGCGTGCATCGACTGCGAAGTCTTCTCGCCCAAGCCCGTTTTTGATCGCGATTTCCCAGAGGCTGGCAGCGCTGAAAAGCAGTTCGTTACCCTCATCGTTGATCAGTTTCCGGGCGGCAGGCGTCAATCGTTCCGGAAAGCCCGCCGCCCAGAGGAGGACATGTGTATCAAGGAGAAATTTCATCGCTCAGGCTTCGAACAGCGCTTCAATTTCACCCTCGCCCATGCGGTCGAAATCTTCCGGCACGCCCATTTCCCCTTTGAGGAAACCCAGGCGTTTGATCTTGGACGGTGCAGCATTGTCGATTGGCACCATTTTCGCAATCGGCTTGCCCGCCTTGGCGATCACGACCGCATTCCCGCGCAGCACGCGCTCGAGCAAGCGCGACAAATGCGTCTTTGCTTCATGAATGTTGACCGTGTCCATTTCCAGTTACCTTAGCTAAGTTCTATGAACTAAGTCTACCACATCCGTTCGCGTCTGCAAGCTGCTCGCAAGGTGCCTGTTCAATCAGGCTTGCAAGGATTTGGTCGGCCTTGTCCGTCGGCACGAACACCCGCGTCTTGTAGGCAATGATTTCCGTGAAGCAGCCCTTGGCCTTGAGCTCGGGGATGCGCGCGGCTTCGGCATCGACAATCTCGATCCTGCGGGAACCGTTCACTCGCGCTGTGCGGATCGTGAAATTGAACGGATGCGGCGCCTTCCACGTGCCCCCGCCGAGAATGGCGGCGGCAATCTTGGCCGGATCGGTCTGCGCCTTGCGGGCAACACCGAGCTTCTCAAGGGTCGCATCGACGTAGAGGTCGTGGACATGGCGGCCGAGCCAGGAGGCGCCGGACTTGTCGACGATGCGGTTGACCGTGAGGTCTTCCTTGGGAAGCGCGCCCCAGATCGGCAGCAGCAGCCCCGTTGCGAGATAGACGGTCTCGGTGACAAGCTGGCTTTCGTCGGCTGCGTATTCTTCCTCCCACAGCGCGCTGAACCTGGCCTTGCTGACGGGCTCCCAGGCGGACTCGTGGAGCCGGTCAGCGCGGAGGTACTCGCTGCGCAGCGGCCGCACGAGTTCGTAGCGGCGGATCGTGTGGCCCTCCTCGTCCATGTGCGAGGGTGCCGGAACCGCGAGCGCGACCTTGCCCGACTTGTCATTGCGCAGGAACAGCGGCTGCTCCTCATAGGATACCATTTTCAGCACGCGCTCGAGCGAGAGGACCTTGCGCCGCTGGGTCAGCGACAGCTCAAGCAGGTGCGAGGTCGCGCCGGTCACGGGGTCGGTCCGGATCACCGTGTCGGACAGCACCTCGCAGGCCTCGACCGCCACCATCTCAACCCCGATGTCGAAAGTCCCGGCTTCCTTTGCAGCGGAGACGCGGGTTTCAACAAGGGTCAGAAACTCGTCGAAGATGGCGTTCTGGACGGCAATCTTCATGGCGAGGATGCGGTTGAGCCAGCGCTGAATCGGAGGCAGGTCCTCGCGCAGCACGCCGTCCTGGTCGGTGAGCTCGAGCCCGCTCACCCGCTGGAACTCGTACAAGGTCGTGCTCTTGAGCTTGGCCGTCGCCAGTAGGCCGTACCAGTCGTGCAGCGCGTGCTTCGCATAGATGCTCTCGAGGTTGTCGGAAGCATCGAACATCCCCTGCCCACCGGTCTGGCGCTGGCCGCGGGTCAACGCGCCCAAGGCATCGAGGCGGCGCGCGATCGTGCTGGTGAACCGGGCTTCGCCCTTGCAGTCGGTGGTGACGGGGCGGAACAGCGGCGGGCAGGCCTGGTGCGTGCGGTGGGTGCGCCCCAGGCCCTGAATTGCCCGGTCTGCGCGCCATCCGGGCTCGAGCAGGAAATGGACCCGGCGCTGCTGGTTCCTGGCATCAAGGCTGGCGTGATAGCTGCGCCCCGTGCCCCCCGCATCCGAGAACACGAGGATGCGCTTGGCGCCGGTCATGAACGCAGTGGTTTCAGCAAGGTTGGTCCGGGGTGAGCGGCTTTCGAGGCGCTGCTGGCCCGAACCATCACGAACGAGGCGCTTGCTGCGCCCTGTCACTTCGGCCACCGCAGTCACGTCGTAGTGCTCGAGCAAGGCATCGAGCGCCGTCGGGATCGGCGGCATGGCGCAAATATGCTCGATCAGGGCGGCCCGCGCGGCCTCGGCCTGCGGATTATGGACCGGATTGCCTGCCTGGTCCCACATTGGCCGCGAGCGCACATCACCGAGCTCGTCGGTATATTCCTCCATCTGCCGGGTCGGGAAGGCCCGGGTGAGGTAGTCCACGATTGCTTCCCTGGGCGAAAGGTCCAGTTCCAGCGCTTCGCGCTCGTCAGGATCGAGCTCCTTGAGCCGCCGGTTGAGGATCGATTCCGCGGTACTGACCAGCTGAACGACGACGCTTTCGTCGTTCGCCAGATGCTCGTCGATCGCGGGATAGATCGAGGGCAGCTTCAGCGAGAGCAGGACTTGCGCAAAGAAGCGCTGCTTGGTCCCCTCGAACCGGCCGCGGGCCGCCGCCTTGGCGCCGCTGTTGAGAGTCCTGTTCTCGAGCCCATCGACGATGCCCGTAAGTTCGAGCGCCGCTTCGAGGTTTTGATGGATGATCGTCCAGGCCTCGCAATAGGTGTCGTAGATAGCGATCTGCTCAGGGGTCAGGTCATGGCGCAGGATTTCGTACTCTACCCCCGCGAAGCTCAATGCCCGGGCGAGGTAGAGCCCGGAGGCCTTGAGGTCGCGCGCCACCAGTTCCATTGCAGCAATCCCGCCGTCGCGGATTTCGCTGATGAACTGCTCGCGGGTTGCAAAGGCCGTGCCCGGCCCCCACAGGCCAAGCCGGACCGCATAGGCGAGGTTGTTGACGTCCGAAGCACCGGTTGCCGAGGCATAGAGCACGCGGGCGCGCGGCAGCGTGTTCTGGAGCACCACGCCGGCGATGCCCTGAAGCGAGCCCTGCTTCTGGCCTAGTGCCCCTTCCCCGCCTGCAACGCCACCCATTTCGTGAGCTTCGTCGAAGACGATCACGCCTTCGAAGTCTTCACCGGCCCAGCGGACGACCTGGTCGAGCCGGGTATCTTCGACGCGCGAGCTGCGCAGCGTGCCATAGGGTACGAACAGGATTCCTTCGGGCGCGGTAATCTCCTCGCCGATCTTCCAGCGGGCAAGGTCGAGAATGTCGGATGGCAATCCGCCGATCGCGGTCCAGTCGCGCTGCGCGTCTTCGAGCAGCGGTGCATTCTTCGAAATCCAGATGTGTCGGCGATTGCCCTTGAGCCACTGATCAAGAATGCAGGCCGCCGCCTGCCTCCCCTTCCCTGCCCCGGTGCCATCGCCGAGGAAGAACCCGGTGCGGTAGAGCGCACCTTGAGGATCCTCCTTGAGCGCAACTTCGCCGGCGGGATGGCGGAAGCGGCCATGGAGATCGCGGCTCCATGCCTCGCCTGCGTAGATCACGGTTTCTAACTGGGCGGCAGAAAGAAGCCGTGCCGTCACGGTGCGTTCGGGTAGCGAGGGCACGTAGCGGGGTTTCGGCGCGGCGATCGAGGCCATGGCGGCAGATTCGACGAGGTGGGTCGGATGTTCGCCAGCGTCCGCGATCACCAGGCGCGAGGGCCGATAATCGGCATAGACCCCGCGCTGCTCGCCCATGGCCGCAGGTTCGGCCAGCACTTCATAGTCGACGGGGCGGACCTGATTGGTCTGGGGAGCTCGCACGATCACGGGCCGGGCTGGACCTGTCTTCACCGAGCGGAACAGGCTGAGCCTTGGTCGGGGGGCTGCCGCCTGCGTCGGGTGGCGCAGCGTCGCGCGCAGTGGCACGGTTGGCAACGCGGCGAAGAGTTCGCTAACCAGGCCGCGATTGATCGTGGACACGCTGATCTCGCCCGGCACCTTGTCTATCACCAGCACGCGAACGGCGATCCCGGTGCCGTGCTTGGCATAGCCGCCCTTGTCCAGACGGAGCGACAGGACAACCCGTGCGCCTTCGAGGGAGCGCCGAAAGGTTTTCTCGTTCCTCGCTGTGGGCGAAAACCAGTCCGGCATGATCGCGACGATCCGGCCACCGGGCAGCAGATGATCAAGTGCGGCGCGCAGGTGCCTCGCGGCCGTACTCTTGTCTTTCCCGCGCGATTGCGACACCGAGAAGGGCGGGTTCATCAGAACAACGCTCGGCCGTTCTGTTCCGGAAAGCCGCGCGTTGAGGTTCGCACCGTCGTGGCGGTAGACCTTCGTGCCCGGAAACACGGCCTCGAGCAGGTCGGCGCGGGTGGCTTCGAGTTCGTTGAGGACCAGGTTCCCGGCTACGCGCTTGGCAAGTGCCGCGATGATCCCGGTGCCTGCGCTCGGTTCGAGCACCATGTCATCGCTGGAGAGCCGCGCCAGATGAACGGCAAGACAGGCCAGCGCCGGCGGCGTCGAGAACTGCTGGAACTGGATCTGGTCCTCGCTGCGCACCGTTTGCGTTGGCAAGGCTTGGGCAATCGCCTCGAGCGCGCTGATTGCAGCTGCCACTTCCATCGGGCCCACAAGCTCGGGAATTGCCAGGGAAAGAGCGACTTCCAGGGCCTCGAAACTGTCGCGCTGCTGCCACGCGCCCTGGAAATCGCTGCCTCCTGCGCTTTTGGTCATGGCCTCGGTGAGCGTGGCCCTGCTGATCGATGCTGCAAGAAGCAGTCTGTCGGCAAGGGTGCGCGCAGCGCCCATAATGGCACTGGCGCGAGCATGCGTGGCGGTCATGGTTCTCTCCGGGGTTTGCTGCAAAGGCCTGAAGCCGGCAAGGCGGCGTGCCTGCTCCTTCCCCCCTCCCCTCCCCCGCGTCGTGCTCAGGCAAATCCCCGGCCGATCGCTGTGGCCTGCAGATCCGACCGGGACGCGCTGGCTTGAAGCATCTCGCCTGAGAGAAGGGTGCTGCATGCAAAGGGGAGGCCTGCCGATGCCCAGATCGGCAACAAGGCTGGTATGAATTCCCCGAACCTGTGAGCCGCCAGCTTCGAACATGGCAACCTGGCGCGCCAGGATTGCGAGCCAATCTGTAAGGGCGCAATCTCCCTGATTTCAGGCGGCGCCTGCAGCGCGTTACGCCAGCATCTGTGGCTTAGCCGGAGGCGCCGGGCAGCTGCGTCAGGTCCGTGGCCCTGTGCTTTGCGCTGCCGCTGTCCAGGCCGATCAGCATGGGCACACCTGTCGCTTCGGTCGGCTTCTCGCAGCACGCAATGTCTGCTCGAGGGTACCGATGTGCAAAGCAAGGACAACAGTCCACAAACCACCGCTGCCTATGCGGACAGTCTTGACTTCTGCCCGTGCGACCTCGTTCAGGTTGTTGACCCCATCAAGAGGCTTGAAGTCGGCTGGCAGGTAGCCGAGCGGTTCACCGCGCCTGTTCACGGCAACGATGGCACATTCGCCGTGATCACGCGCCGTCACCGACGTGAGCGTGACACCTTCGCCCAGAGCAAGCTTGCGGATTGCCTTCTGGAAGTGCTGCTCCCCTGACAACTGGACGGAATGGACATCGTGATTCTCGAGCCAGGCCATGTCCGGCCGGGCATCGCCTGGACCGGTGACCACTGTAATGCGAGGCGCCAGCAGTTGTCCCTTGCCGTCTTCTGCGCCAATACTGGTGATCCTGGCACCGAGCACGGCGTCAGCGTCGGCAATAGCCCTGGCAAGTGTACTCCTTGCGCCGATCCTGCCGATCAGGGTGCCATCCTGCAACGTGACGATGAAAGCGCCCGCACAATCCGGATCAGTCTTCACGAGCACCTCTGCCTGCGGCGGGCAGCGTTCGATACCTTCCTGGCACTCGGCAGCGCCGAGAAGAGCGACAGGTGGGT
Organism: Novosphingobium sp. THN1; assembly: GCF_003454795.1. Taxonomy (GTDB): domain Bacteria; phylum Pseudomonadota; class Alphaproteobacteria; order Sphingomonadales; family Sphingomonadaceae; genus Novosphingobium. The sequence continues at coordinate 963,658 of NZ_CP028348.1, read as the reverse complement.
GCCTGACAATTCCGGAAACGGCCAAGGCTTCGACAATGGCCTTTTTCCGGAGCAGCCCGGGCGCTTGTGTGACCGGCCGCCTTGATTGTGCAAAGGGCTCTTTTGCAATTCCTTGACCACGGTCAGGTTGCGGGAGGCCTTGCCGCACCCTGTGCAATCGCCGTTGCAGAGCCGGATCAATTGGTGCGGCCTTCTCGCCCCTGCCCCTGCCCCTGCCCCTGCGGGCAATGCAATCCGCTAAACTCTTCCAGAAGCTCATTTTTACCTCGGGCAGATCCTGACCCGACGGTTACCGACCCCAGGCTGACAAGTCCGTGTGCTGGATCACATTGCATTGCTCCATCGCATGATCTGGCCCGCGCTGTCCCGAAGCGCGCAGGCGGGTCTGTGTCGTGCAAGAAGCGGCATCGGCTGTGAAGATTGCCCTTTGCCGGAACAATGCCCTTCACACTCCAGGATCAGAGGGCAGAGGCAGAGGCAGCACGCCGATCGAGGATCCTGCTCGGGCTGCCATTGTCTTGCGATGGGATAGCGCGCCGATGAAGGACGCTGGAGATGCTCGGCTCTGCGAGCCATGATCGCGTTGACCGCCTTCCAGCTCTGGCTGCCAGAGCGGAACCGGTCCGGGTGTGGATCGACGCTTTCCGCACCACCTTTTGCGACATGACCGGCCATCATGCGGCAGGTGCAAAAGAGACTATCGGAAGGCATTCGGCAGAACCGCAGCGCTGGTGCGTTCGGCAGAGCCGCAATGCCCTCCTGCGAAGCGATCTAGACAAGTACCCCTAAGATCGCGTTAACATTGCAGCAACCATAAACTTGTGCTGTGGCTAGGTGGACGCCTGGGAACCGAACTCGCCTCCAGGCGGAGTGCTATCGGTCCCTCAGAATGAGACAAGCCCCGGGTCGATGATCGGCGTGGCCTGGCTGCAGACTTCCGGAATCAAACCATAGCGGCGGTCCGCGTCCGGACGCGGTGTGCACCGCGCTGACCTTGGCTCTGCCAATCGTTTTGACCGATGCCGGACGACCGCGGGTTCTGACTGCCATAGCCGGTCGCCACCCTTCGCTGGCTGATGGCGGTCATGCCAAAGGCAAGCTTCTGGCAAAACCCGGCAAGGGCAATTGCCTTGTTGCCCATGGTTTCAATCCCGCAATCTGCCCACCGCACGGCAGAAGCCTCGTGGCTTGCCGGATATCTCCAGAACGGGCTTGGAGCACCCGCGGAAAAAAGGGAAGGGCAGCGCCGCTGCCCTTCCCCAGTCTGTTCACTCAGGAGTGATCAGAAGCGCAGGCCGACGCCTGCGAGCACCTGGTTGCGCGAGAAGCTCGATTCGTAGTTCGAGTAGCGGTATTCGACGAGGCCGTAGCTGTTGCCGCCGAGGCCGAGCTGAGCGCCCAGGCCAAGGCGCACGCCATCACCGTTCTCGCCATCCTTGAAGCCGTTGAGCTCACCCTTGATGCGGGCGTTGGTATAGCCAACCTTGCCATAGAGACTCAGCTTCGGGTTGACCGCAGCGGTCACGCGAGCGCCGACGTAGAGATCACGGCCGGTCGAAATCACCGCGCGATCGACACCATCGTCATAAACGTACTTGGTCGACGAATCCGAGACTTCAGCATCGATGCCAAAGGCGACGTTGCCAGTGGTTGGAATGTCATAGCCAAGAGCCAGACCGAAACCGACACCGTCTTCGCTGTACGTGCCGAGGCCAAAGTCATTCAGGTCGAGCGAGACGCGATCCCAGCCAACAAGCACTTCGGTGCGGACGCCCGAGGGAGCCTCGGCAAATGCAGGCGTGGCGCAAGCTGCAACAACGGCTGCGAGCGCGATCGAGATCTTCTTCATCATGTTCCTCATTTTTGCCATATCGCGGTTCTCATTGCGTTTCCTGCGAGACCGCGGCGGCGCGCAATCGGAGGATTGACCGTCGGGGGCAACCGCAAAGTAGGGCATGCGATATCGCGAAAAAACAAGGTGTTGCCGCAATGCAACAAAAGTCGCGATGGCGTGGGACACGAACGATGCTTGCAGGAAAATCGCACCAGGATCACAGAAATGTGCGCTTGCTCACTTGAACGGTCGGGATCAACGGCCAGGCTAGGCGTCCGGCATCCGACCAGGTCCCTGCATCCAGCCCGACTACGGGGATCTGGGCGAAATCTTGCAGACAGGCGCCCTGCGGCCGCCGTTTGCTCTTCACACTCTTGGTGACAATGAACTGGCGCCCCTTGCCGCCGTTCTTGCCAAATCGGGTCGTCGCTGGCGGGACCTGGGATCGGGGTGATGTCTTGTACGGTTAGCCAACCAGCGCCTCGAATGCGGGAATCGGCGCTGACATCCGCGCAGTTGGCGCACCATACGCAGGCAAAGGCCTGCTCCAAGCTGCTTCGCACCGGCTATGAAAAAGGGAGATGGAACCATCCACTTGATGGATCAGGACCCCATCTGCAACGCAACCCGGTCCTGGGCAAATCTGCAAGCAGTTAAGCACAGATACCAATCTCGATCCCCCGATATGTTTTTTTGGGGTACGACGATTTCCAGAGTCTAGCATGAGCGGGAGCAATTTTCGAACTTTATTGAATTTCTCGGTATCCTGAAGACACGATCATATCGTGGACATGCTTACGCTCGCGCGTTGTCGAACCACTTATTAACATTGCGTTTCCAGTTTTTTGAATAAATGCACTGCCGACCATCGTGAAGGATAAGGAAAGACTGGTCGTGCAAGTCAGCGTGCGCTAGAAGTTCGCGAATTATTTGAAAGTGCAATCCACCATGGGAGCTGACTGGAATGCAAGATGACCTTGCCGATCGCGAAACGCTTGTCACACTGACGTCGGATATTGTCTCCGCTCACGTGAGCAACAACGCCGTCGCAGTGGGCGACCTTCCTGCGCTCATCGCCAACGTCTACAACGCTCTTGCAGGTCTCGACAAGCCTGCGCAGGTACCCGAATCCCTTCCGGAGCCTGCAGTTTCGGTTCGGGCATCTGTCAAGCACGACTACATCGTCTGCCTTGAAGACGGCAAGAAGATGAAGATGCTCAAGCGCCATCTGGCGAACCGCTACAACATGACACCCGAACAATATCGTGCGCGCTGGAACCTGCCTGCCGACTATCCGATGGTGGCCCCTGCCTATGCCGAAAAGCGCCGGGAACTCGCCAAGGCAATTGGGCTGGGGCGCAAGCCCGGCACCAAGCTCGTCAATCCGATGGCCAAGCGTGGCCGCAAGCCCGCGAAGGCTGAAGCGGCACAGACCTGACACGCTACGCGAGCGACTTGCCTGTCGGGCCCCACGGATGGAATGGCTGCCTTGTTCTCGCTGCGATTGCGCGAGACAGCAGAAGCGTCCGCGCCCTAGGCGTGTCGCATCCGGCTCGAACTGCGCCAATTTACCTCGGTGGGCCTTCGAAGCAGGGCCTTGGGGGCACGGAACGCGGGCACGGAACGCGGGCACGCAGCGCGTGATTCTGGCTCGCTCTCGATTGTGCGAGAATGTCCCGGTTGAGCGTGCGTCTCGGGTCTCTCCCTGAGGTCTGCCCGAATGAGGCGGCAGGCTTCACCAGCATTCATTTTCCAGGGCACCTGCAAAGCCCATACGGCAAACCTGGACCACACTATGTGAGATTTCGGGGGCCGGGTCTCGGCTGTAAGGAGACAGTGGGCAAACCAAGGCGCCACGCCGCGTGGCAAGCCCTTGCATCGAGCTGTGCGATCGTGCGCATCCCGTCGCCTGAACATGCGGCATATGCTGCTCGTTCACGAAAGTGCACTTCGTCCGGTAACGCACAGCGGCCGCCACCAGGCTTCATTTTCGAGGTACCAGCGCAAGGTGCTGCGCAACCCGGTTGCAAAGTCGTGCTGCGGGACATAGCCGAGTTCGGTGCGGGCCCGGGTCTCGTCGATCGCGTAGCGGCGGTCATGGCCCTTGCGATCTGCAACGAATGTCTTGAGTTCGCAGGTGGCGCGACCCCGTGCTGCAGGGGCCTGCGGGTAGCGGTCGGCAAGGCCGTCGATCTCGGCAAAGGCGCGGTCGACTTCAGCGCAGATGCGGTCGATCACGGCCATGTTGGGCAGTTCCTCGCCGCCACCGATATTGTAGGTTTCACCAGGCTTGCCATGCTCAAGCGCCGCGTCGATGCCACGGCAATGGTCTTCGGCGTAGAGCCAGTCCCGCACATTCAGGCCGTCGCCGTAGATCGGCAGCGGCTTGCCCGATAGCGCGTTGAGGATGAACAGCGGGATGAGTTTTTCAGGGTAATGGTACGGCCCGTAGTTGTTGGAGCAATTGGTCGTCGTCGTATTCAGCCCATAGGTATGATGCCAGGCACGCACCAGGTGATCGGAAGCAGCCTTGGATGCTGAGTAGGGGGAATTGGGCTGGTATGGCGTGGTTTCGCTGAACGCCGGATCATCGGGGCCAAGCGAGCCATAGACTTCGTCGGTCGAGATATGGTGAAAGCGGTGATCCTTGCCCGAGCCTTCGTCAAGCCAGACCTTGCGCGCGGCCTTGAGCAGGCTGCTCGTGCCGATCACATTCGTCTCGATGAAGGCGTCGGGCCCCGTGATCGAGCGGTCGACATGGCTTTCAGCGGCAAAATGGACGAGCGTTGCCACGCCGTGTTCGCGCAACAGCTTCTCGACAAGCGCTGTGTCGCGAATGTCGCCGACGACGAATTCAGCCTGCTCGACATCGGCAATGGTCGAACGGTTGCCGGCATAAGTCAGGCAATCGAGCACGATGATCGTATCGTCGGGATGCTCCTTGCTCCAGTAGCGCACGAAGTTGCCGCCAATGAAGCCGGCACCGCCGGTAACAAGCAGGTTAGCCAAGAGCCTTTTCCTCGTTCAACATTGTCCTGAGCTGGGCGGGCCAGTGGATATGGGGATCGCCAGGTGTTGCCGCTATCGCCGCTGGCGCTCCGGATAGCTGATGCGTCTGGAGTTTTCGCCTGCGGCGGACGTGGATCTCGTCGAGATCGCCAGTTTCATCGCGCGCCGTGTTGTTCCGTGGACGCTCCCCTTCGTCGATGAGCTTGCAGCGACCTGCACCAGGCTCGTCAACTTTACCGGGTCCGGACGCGCCCGTTTCGACCTTTGTGCCGGACTGTGATCCAGGCGGCAGGCGATGAATGCGAGAAGGACTCAGTCCATTATTGGGAGAGAGAGGCTGGGCTCACACGAACAACTGATCCGCTTGACGCGCTCCAGTCATACTGACGGCGATTTCTCCAGTAGAACCGGACGTTCGTGCGCGCAGGGGGCGGCAGTTGGCGGGAGAGCGGCGGATTTGCCCTTGAGGCGGTTCTGGGCCGTGCGGACGCAACGCGCGGGATCGCGCCTGGCTCGCTCGCAAGGCGCTGCAGCAGCATCACGGCGGGCAGCCTAGCGCGCGGGTGCGACGATGCAAGCGGCTGAGGAAGAAGGTCAGGCGGCGTGTTTGGCGGCGTCGATCTCACCGACGCCGGTGAGCGTGAACGCGCCGGTGCCGGGCAGTTCGACCCGCAGCTCCAGCGTGCCGCCAGCGGCCTCGACGAACCGGCGCAGAGTGGAGAGGTAGAGGTCGGCCTGACGCTCGATCTTGAGCACCGAGGGCTGCTTGACTCCCAGACTCTGGGCGATCTGCTCCTGGCTGCGCTGGGCGAGCTTGCGCAGCGCCTTGAGGCCTTCAACCTCTCGGTGCAGTTCGGCGGCGCGGGCCTTGATGCGGGCCTGACGATCCTTGGGAAGACGCGCCATCAGCTCTTCATGGGTAACCGGCATGGTGCTCATCCTTTCAACGTTTCGAGGTGCTCAGCGAACCGGGCATCAGCCTTGGCGATCAGGCCTTTGTAGAACCGCTTCTGCGCGACCCCGCTCTTGTCTCCCGCCACCAGCACGATGGCGCGGCGCTTGGGGTCGAACGCGAACGCTGCCCGCCACACCCCGTCATCCGCCGTGAACCGGAGCTCCTTCATGTTGGCGTGCTTCGATCCGGCCAGCGTATCGACGTGTGGCCGCCCCAGCGTCGGGCCACTCACGGTGAGCAGTTCGACCAACGCCAGCAACTCGTCCTGCACGGATTCCGACAGCACCTCCAGTTCGGGAAGGAACGCACCGTGATAGAGAACCGTCCAAGCCATACCGCTATATATCCTTCAGGCTATAAATTGTCTATAGCCCACAAGCTATGGTCGAACGGGCATTCACCGTCACGGGCAGGATCATTTTCCGGATCGTGGGAGGGGCCACGATGCTACGCATCGGACCCATAATTCAGATATACACCTCACGCACGGGCGTGATTGGCGCTTTCCAGCCGTTTCCATGGGATGCAGATAGCACCCCCCATTGTCATACAGCGCGCACCGCAAGGCATAGGCCACCTCGACATTACCGGTCAGACCAACCTCGATCACCTCGAACCGCCCACCATCGCCTGCGATCAACCTATCGCCAACAGTCAGCTCATCCGTGTTGCGCCATTCTTTGGCAGCATTCAGCCAGGGATGATCATCAGTGGCCTCGAACTGAGCCGTCTCGCCGTTGGCAGCGCGGAGAATCACATTGTAGGTTGGCTTCGGTTCGGTCCGCAGGACGTCGAGCACCGACTGGGGCACAACCTCACCGGTTTTCACATCATAGGCGAGGAGCATGTCGCCTGCGGCAAGAGTCTCGATTGCGACTAGGCCTTTCGGCGTGTCTACCAGCGTTCCTGCCACCACACAGCCGCAAGCGCGTCCCAACTTTCGTACCTTTCGTAGCTTGCCGAAATTGCCAAGCTTACCGAGGCCGGGAACTCAATCGACTGCTGCAAGCACCTTGTCGGTGGTATCGCACTGGGAGATGAACATGCAGTCCACCGAAGCGCCGCCAGGAGCCGATTCAAGAGCGGCCCTGCCGAGGAAGTTTCCAACCTCGCCAGCGGTGATGCCGCTATCAGGCTTTTGGCCGGTGACGACGATCGGCAGACCATCATCCTGCGGATTGTCGTGATCGCAGCATGCTCCGCTATCGCCGCCGTCGAACGGCTCACAGGACTCACCGGTTGGGTCAAATCCATTTACCGGATCGTTTGCGACATGTATCCTGGGACATTGCTGATCATGCACTCAGAGCATTCTCGCAGCAGCTCATCGTGGGTTGGGCGGCAGGCCCCGCGTCCGATCCCGGCAGCTTGCCTGGCGCCAGGCACAACCCCGGATCGTCGCGCAACGCGACGAGGTCAACGAAGCGATGGGTCACGCGGATCGGCAATGCAAGCCGCAAACCGCCGGCAAATCCCCATCGCGGCCTCGACTTGAGACCGCAGCACCACGCCGCCGTGAGAGGTCAGTCGGCCAGAGTCGATCGCGACGGCGACTTTCTTGCCGAGGACCGCTGGAAACGAAAGTCCCGGCGCTCTATCGTCACTCCTGGCGGGTCTGGTTCATGACATTTTCTGTCCTGGGCAGGACTAGGCCTGGTCAACCAGATTCCTGCTTCAGAACAGAACTTTACGCTACAACCGCCAACTCTTCACCTGCGCCCCGGTGAGTATTCAGGCTAATGGAATGCTATGTGGATCAAGTTGAGCGATCATTTCGCTGCCTCGACACTGCAGCGCGCTCATGATTATGTTGATCGCGGGCTGGTCATAAAGGTCGAGGCCGAGCAAGGCGGCGCTGTTGTAAGCCGCGTCTCGAACGGGCGCGGCCAGGCCTACAATCAACATATCGCCTTGCATGGCGATGCCCTTCTCGGTGCATGCTCCTGCCCAATGGGCCATAATTGCAAGCATGTCGCGGCAGCATTGATCTATCTGGCTGCCGCACAGCACCAGAACCCCGTCAGTCTCGCCGCACCAGTCGAGGCCTGGCTCGCCCGTGTCAGACAGAATGCCACATCTGCCGCTCCAAGACCTGAACGGCCCGAAGAATATCCGAGCAATATCAAAGACCGGCTGCTTTATGTCCTTCAGCTCGCCGGTGCAGACCTTCGGGTGGACGTCTACAAAGGGCGGATGGCCGCCGCAGGCGATACGCTTAACAAGAGCATGCGCCGCTATGATCTTCTCGCTGCTATCCGCGCAAGTGCTGTTCCCGCATTCATCCGTCCGGTGGACCTGGAACTGATCCCCGCGCTGGTTCAGGCGGGAATCTGGGACGCACGCTATGGCTATGGCTTTGGTTCGGGTCTACCCGACTGCCTGCTCCTCAACGGTGAGCAGGCAATCAGCCTGATCCGGCGGCTTGGTGAAACGGGCAGGCTGCTCCATGCTGCTTCCCCTGAAGCTTGCCTCACCTGGTCTGAAGACCGCCCCGCTGTCAGGTTACAATGGCGAATTCTATCAGATGGCGCCCAACAGCTCGGTTTCGTTGATCCGTCGGGCGCGGCCCTGCAACTGCAAGGGCTCGAAGGGGCGACATTCTGGATTGACCAGGATTCAGGCCGCATCGGGGCACTCGCCGAGCCTGTGAAACCGGAGACTTTGCGACTGGTCGAAACAGCGCCACTTGTTTCGGCTGAACACGCAGCGGTGCTCGCTGCTGCACTTCCTGATCGTCTGGCCAACCTCGTCTTGCCACGCCCCCACGTTATTCGCCAGAGGACGCGCGCTCCCAGGACACGCCATGCCCGTCTCATGCTGGGGGCGGAGTCGGCGCGGGAGAATGCTGGTCGTTGGGGAACAACGCTGCAGCTTCCAACAATCACTCTGACGTTCGTGTATGAGGGTCAGGAGGTTTCCGCTTATGACCCCGATCCGCGCATCGTGCAGGCTGGTGAGGTGGTCACCTTGCTGCGTGACCCAGAGTGGGAGGACGCCTGCCTGCTACGTCTCACGCAAGCCGGTGCGATCCCGGTGGAAGAGCTCGAGACGCACTGGCCCGGCGATCGCATGATGGATTGCGATCTTGTCTTTGCCGATGGTGAACTGAGCACGTCGCTCATGGATGTCTCCCGGCTCGATGATGCACTGGACTTCGCCTTCCGAGTGGTCCCGGCCTTGCGCGCAGAGGGCTGGGACATCGTCGAGAGCAGCAGATGGCCTTACCGTCTCAGCGCCGAAGCTGCTTCGCTGTCGGTTTCCACGCAGAACGCCCCGGGTGCAGAATTCCAGGGAAATGACTGGTTTTCTCTTGGCTTTCAGGTCGAGCTTGAGGGCAAGGCCATCGATGTCGCGCCCCTGATTGCGGCATTCCTGGAACAGTACCGAGAGGGGTGGGAGCAGGTGCCTGATGTGCATGCGCTGACACAGCACCTCGCCAGCCAGCCCGTCTACATTGACCGTGGCAAGCAGGGCTATCTCTCGGTCGACCTCAGCCCGATTGCCGCCTTGCTCCACCTGTTCCTGTGCCAGCAGGTGGAACTGGGCGCGATGCATCCTGCAGAGGCAGGGCTGGTCAAACTGGCTGAAGAGGCGCTCGCAGGCAGCGATGTGCGCTTCTCCGACAATGCCGGAATCCTGCCACTGGCGCGCGGCCTCCATGCTCTCACCGCAGGCAAGGCTCATTCAGCCCCGGCCGGTCTGAAGGCCCAGCTGCGTGACTATCAGGCCCATGGCGTCGCCTGGATGGCGATGCTGCTGCAGGCGGGCTTCGGTGGCGTGCTTGCCGATGACATGGGGCTCGGCAAGACAGTCCAGGCACTTGCACTCCTGCAGGCGAGGCGAGAAGCTGAAGCAGCAGGCCCGGTGCTGCTGATCGTGCCAACCAGCCTGGTGCACACCTGGCGTAGTCAGGCCGAACAGTTCACGCCCTGTCTGCGTCTCGTGGTCCTGCACGGCAACGAGCGCGCCGCTTACCGCGCAGCGGCATTGGAAGCTGACCTCGTTGTCACGACGTACCCCCTGCTTGCCCGCGATCGTGACTGGCTGGCAGCCCATGATTGGCCCTTGGTCATCCTTGACGAGGCGCAGACCCTCAAGAACCCCGCCTCGCAGATGGCAAAGACCCTTCGCGAAATCCCTGCCAAGGGGCGCCTTGCACTGACCGGAACCCCGCTCGAAAACTCGCTCCAGGACCTTTGGACGCTGATGGACTGGGTCAATCCCGGGCTGATGGGGGATCGCAAGCAGTTTCAGACGCTATTTCGCACGCCTATTGAAAAGCATGGCGATGCCAGCGCGCAAGCCCGCCTCAAACGGCGCTTGCGCCCCTTCCTGCTGCGCCGGACAAAGGAACAGGTCGCAGCAGAACTGCCGCCAAGGACAGAGATCCTCGAGCGGGTCGATCTCCCCAAACCGCAGCAGGCACTTTATGAAACGGTGCGTAGCGTGATGGATGCCCGCGTGCGCGAGGCCATCAGAACCAAGGGGCTGGCAGCCTCCCGCATCACGGTGCTCGACGCTCTCCTGAAGCTGCGGCAGGTCTGCTGCGATCCGGCACTGGTCAAGACAGATGCTGCCCGGTCCGTCACGGACAGTGCCAAGCGCGCCAGATTGCGTGAACTGGTCAGGGAACTTGTCGCAGAAGGCCGCCGGGTGCTGATCTTCTCGCAATTCGTCGAAATGCTGCGTCTGATCGAGCGCGACCTGACCGAGGAGGGCATTGCCTGCCTGTCGCTGACCGGACAGACCAGGGACCGCGCATCAGTGCTTGATGCATTCGCGAGCGGGAATGCTCCAGTATTTCTCCTGAGCCTCAAGGCCGGAGGGGTTGGCCTGACCCTTACTGAGGCCGATACCGTTATCCTCTATGATCCCTGGTGGAACCCGTCAGTCGAGCGTCAGGCTATGGACCGGACCCATCGGATCGGCCAGACCAAGCCCGTCTTTGTCCATCGGCTCGTGGCGGCCGGCACAGTCGAAGAGAGAATTCTCGACATGCAGCAGCGCAAGCAAGCCTTGGCTGATGCCCTTTTCGAAGCTGAAAGCGACACAGCCTATGCTGTTCTGGACGAGACCACACTCCACGATTTGTTCGCGCCTCTTGGCGATTGAATGTCAATCGGCGCGCAAACGGGACCGGGTCTTCTGGGACATGGTCTCGCAGTCCCGTCCACCTGTCGGCAAGGAGGCTCGTCGGCGCAACGTCGCCAACTTGCAAGGATGCTGCACGACAGGCCGGTCAGGATCGTCGAGCGCGGATCAATCCACCCGATCAGTTCCTGCGTTTGACGTTGAACGTTCCGCTGACGCGGCCGCCGCTACCACCACCTGATCGCCCATCGACGCTCGACAGGCCAGAATCGAGATCGATGACCAGGCGCCCGCCGTTCAACGTATCGCCGTTGCGACGGAGCGCCACGTTCCCTGTCATGGTGATGATGTTGCGGTTGAAGTCGTAGACAGCAACATCGCCGCGCGCACTTTCACCGCCACGGTTGACCATGACACCTCCGGTCGCATCGATCCTGTCGATCTGGATGTCGCCGGCATTCCTGTAGGCAACGGTTGTCCGGGCGGCCTGCATGCGCAAATCCGACTGGGTGATGTCGACATTGCCGGACAGGACGACGCGCTTTGTCTTGTCCTGCACCTCGATGCGATCTGCCGCGTAGTTCACAGGCGCATTGCTGTCATGTCCGGAGATGCCCTGCGCCCAAAGATGCTGACCACCTGCCATGAGCGCGGCCGATGCGGCAAAACCTATGGTGGCCCAGCGCAGCGGACGGGCCGAGCGAATGATCTCGCGTGTAGTCATGGGATACTTGCTCATCGGTGTCCTGCTCATGGCATTTGCATCCTGCCCGGTACCATGCGGAGGCGGGCATTACCCTCGAGCGCGACCGTACGCTCGTTCAGATCGGCGTTGATCCGATCGGCGGAAAAGGTTCCGGCAGGAATGCGCCCTTCGACAGGCCCGCGACTCTTGAGGATCTTGCTGCCAAGATCGATGTCGACGTTTGTAGCCGTCATGCGATAGCCGTCCGAGGTCTGGACGTTGATCGGGCCTGCGATATCCACGATCTCCTTCCCGAAATCGTAGTTGCCCCGGCCCGCGGTGAGCAAGGCCGGGCCATTGTCCAGCATGATCCGTGCGGTCAGCTGATCCAGCTCGATCAAGGGCTGTGCCTTGGTTCGTTGGACTGCCGAGCCTGCCGTGATCGAAAAATTGCGACCTTCATCGTCCTGCCCGCGATACATGGCACTGGAAACCTGCATGCGTTCGTTGACCATGGCAACCTTGCGACGATCCAGCAGGAAACTGATTTCGCCGCGTGGCGAGAGCGGCGTAATGACCATGATCGCCAGCAGGGCCCCGACCAGCGCTGGCAAGCCGCGCGCGAGAAAATGCACGAGACGGTCATGGGAGCCGCCCGGCGCTGCAAAGCTGCGACGCTTTGTGCGAATCGTGTCTGCCGCGACAGTCATCGCCCGCCCTTGTCCCTTGTCACTTTACTCGTGGCTGAACACGTCACGCTCTGCCCAACCGGCAAGGTCGAGCCGCGCACGCATCGGCAGGAAGTCGAAGCAGGCCTGCGCCATTGCGGTGCGGCCCTCGCGCTCCAGACGCTCAACGAGGATCGCGTGCATGGCATGGAGATGACGCACGTCGGATGCGGCGTATTCCTGCTGCGCATCGGACAGCACCGGACCGCCCCAGTCGCTCGACTGCTGTTGCTTGGAGATTTCCTTTCCGAGCAGTTCACGCACCAGGTCCTTGAGACCGTGGCGATCGGTATAGGTCCGGACCAGCTTCGAGGCGATCTTGGTGCAGAACACGGGCGCGGCGACCACGCCAAGGTAGTGCTCGATCGCCGCCAGATCGAACCGCGCAAAGTGGTAAAGCTTGAGCCGCGCAGGATCGGCGAGCACAGCCTTCAGATTGGGCGCCGCATAGCTGCTGCCCGGGGAGAAGCGAACGAGGTGTTCGTCGCCCTGCCCGTCCGAAATCTGCACCACGCAAAGGCGGTCACGCGGCGTGATCAATCCCATCGTCTCGGTATCGACGGCGACGGCACCGGGCGCAAGCACGCCTTCGGGTAGGTCTTCTTCATGGAAATAAACGGCCATTCCTGTCGCTTAGGCGGTAAGTCAACTTCTCGCAAGTCACGTGTGATGCTCACTGGCACCTCCTCGCCCTGCCAACGCGCGCGCCAATACGAAACTGGCAAGGGGCGGCAGTCGTCCGGGGCATGAGGAGATTTAGCCACGGCGCGCGAGGCAGGTTCGCGATCGTCATCGGGCACGCAGCCGCAGTACCGGCCTTTTGCCGTGCCAATCCTGTGCCTTGCCAACTTTGATCGATCGCAATGACCAGGTTGCGATGGTGTGCGAGCAGGCTTGCCAGAACTATGGGAAGAGGAAGAGCACCTCGCCATGAACCATGCCGAGAGAGTGCAGATCGGGATAGCGAGCAAAATCTTGACACAGTTGCTCGAGCCCCAGCACGTGCCGCGCGCGATCCCTGCCTCGCATCAATTCGATGCCCTGGCGATCGCGCGAGCCCTGAAGGAGAACTTTGCCAAGCGGGAGGAGCTCCTGCCGATCCTGCCGGCCTGCAATCCTGGTTGGCGCATTCTAATCGAACTCTACATCGCAAGACGCGAAAGGGTCCGGGTCAGCATTACTGACATCACCCATCTTACCAACCTTGCCGGCGCAACCTCGCTGCGCTGGCTGAAACTGCTCGACGATGGAGGACTGGTCATTCGCCAGCCTGACATCAACGACCGGCGGCGCTTCTGGCTCTGCCTGACTGATCGGGGGCTGGGCACTGTTTCGCAGGTTCTGGAGAACATGGCAGCGCACTTCAATCCGGTATTCGACCTTGCCTACGCCATGTAATGGGCCAAGCCGCCCCGAAGAGCTCGTTCAGGCCCTGCAGGCGATCCAGCGCCAGCTCGATGCCATGGGCATGAAAATGGCTGCGATCTATGTCGAGCATGCCCTTGAAGCGCTCGCAGAAGATGCACGATGTCGCCCGACCAGCGAGCACAAAACGTCCTGAAACCGCATGGCAACGCACTGGCCTTTGTCTTCGGACCCGAACCGAACGGTGCGGCCTTGAGCAGACAGTCGCAGGCCATCTGTTGCCGATCCCGCATCGCACGGATACCTGCAGTTTGCCCTGGCGCATGCCGAACTCCTCGGAATGGGGATGCAACGCCTGCGCGGGAGACAGACCGGGATCTGCAACGTCAAGAGCAGCATCGACTGGCCTTGTCCATGCCTGGCCCTGCTTCCTGAAGCCTGGAAGCAGGGCCATTTTTCGCCTGCAGATTCAGCAGATTCAATGGTCCGCGGCTGCATGGCCCGCGCGCGCCCTGCTCGGCCATGGGCCTCCCAGCACCTTGCCCCTTGCCCCTTGCCCCTTGCCCCTTGCCATGGCCGCAGCGCCTGTGACGCCATGCGCAAACAGAGACCCCCAGGCTGCCTACTGCTTCAAGGCGTCAGCCCAGTCATTCAGGCCTCGGGGCGGCCAGCGGGTTTCGATGGCGAGGCCGGGCCGGACAAGCGTGCGAGACGCCCTGATCTGAGCGCGACGCCCCTCCTGGTCATTGTCTGCCAGCAGGATCAACCGCTCAAGACCTTGCGGCAAGTCGATCTTGTGGAACCGCGCCGCTCCCATGGTGGCAAAGGCCTGAATTCCGGTGAGACAGGTGAAGGCAGCGGCGCTTTCGAAGCCCTCGCAGATACCCATCACCGGGGCCGGGCGGCCATTGGACCAGGCGGCACCGACGGCCCGGCCAAGGACGAATTTTCCGGTACATGCAGCGGTTTGCGGGTCGAGAAAGATGCGTTGCACGGCACATACCCGATCCGCTTTTCGCATGGCGACAAGCAGCGCCGGACGGTATGACGCAGACTTGCCCGACCCGAGCGGACACCGTTCGAGATAGCGGATATCATGCAGGGCCCTCACGCTCGTTCGGGCAAAGCCGCGCACCTCGCAAAGATAACGCACCGCAAGCGTGTCTTCGACTGTCCCCGCGCGGCTCCAGAGGGCTAGCGCGGCCCTGCTCGTCGTATGGCAGACGTTCGGCAAGGGCGTGGCCAGGACACTGCTGCCCGGGGCGCGGTCAAGACCGAGAAGGCGCACGACCGTTTCTCTTGTGCAACCGGCATGGCACGTCACGAGAATCGCGTGTCGGCCCTGGCGGAGCGAGAGGGACGGGATGCGATCATCGTGCGCAGGACAGCGACACATCGCATAGTCACCGTACCATCGCCCGCCAAGACGCTGGACGAGGTTCTGAAGGTGTGGCGTTGGAGCAAAGCGTTTCATGCCCTTTGCCACCCCCCTCCCCTCATATGATGATCTATGGGTCAATGCTCATAATATGATTGTCTTTCAGCGTGTTGCTTGCTCTGTCCAGCTGAGCCTAGTCTATACTGCCGGCGCTTGCGTGCGCCTGTATCACCTCATATCCGGTCAACGCTGTCACACGGCTGCGCCCTGATGCCACATTCTGGGCGAAGGTTCAGGAGAGCGGGACCATTCTCACTTTCGGCTGTTCAAGCCATGGGAGGGGGCGGTTCGCTCACCTGATCCGGCGGGACTAATCGGGCCCCGATGGATGGGGTTGGTTGACTGGGTTTGATCGGACTCCCGACAAGACGGCGCCCTCGATAACGACGCCGCTGGTGGCGTACTTCCACAAGGCGACGAGTAGCTTGCGTCGCCAGCGCGACGATCGCGACCTTCCTGCCCCGGCCTCCGCTACGGCCGGTCCTTTCCTGGAACCACCGGGCGAGCTCGGAGTCCGGTTGATAGCGAAGCCACAGCCATGCCAGCTGGTCCATGGCCGTGCTGAGCCTGGGATTACCAGATTCCGAGACGCCTTGCTGGCGATCGATCGTGCCGCTACGCCACGACAATGGCGCAAGACCGGCATAGGCGGCAACCTGGGGCGCCGGTTATCGAACGGCCTCGCCAGCCCCTCCTGAACAAGAGTGTTGGCAATTTCCGGGCCCATACCGCTGATCGCCCGCAGCATCGTCAACGGCGAAGTTTCCCCCGCTGCGGACGCCATCCCGTCGCGCTCGGCCTCCACTGCCTTGATCTGTTCGAGAAGCAGCTCGAGCCTGTCGAGTTTGCGGCCAATGCGCGCCCTGAGATGCGCTGGCAGCGCCTGACCTTCGCCTGTTCGCAGTTTGTCAAGGCACGCACGCCGGTCCCGACGCGCCGACTCGTAATCTCGCAAACCAACCCGAAGTGCAGGCCCTTGATACGGTTGACGTGACGTTTGCGCTCCTCGATCAGCGTCTGGCGTTCGCGATCGATCCGGCGCGCATCCTCATCATCGATCGTCGGCACACGCACCTTGGAAAAGACCCGTGGCTTCCCCCTCACCCACGCCAGCAGCGTCCGGATCAGGATTTCACCATCAATGCGGTCGGTCTTTGCCGGCCGGTATCGGCGTGAGACTGCAAGCGAAGCTGCATCGACGACATGGCTGGCGATCCAGCCCTGTTCGACCAATCTGCGGTGAGGTCAGAAACCATCGAGGCCCGTCTCCGGGATGACGATCACTGGATAAAGCACGCCCATCCGCGTTCGCGCCTTCCCGCGAACCCCCTCAAGACACGCGACCAGCCCCGGCATGTCACCGCCCGCAAGCGAATGTCGTGACATCCTGTCGCTCCCCGGCGAGAGCGCTGTCACCAGCCAGGTCGATTTCGACAGTCCCAGCGAAACGAAAATTGCGCCAAGATCAACCGATAGCGGCAGGTGGCACGGCAAGGGTAGCTGTCATCGCACTGGCGTCCTTCAGAGTGCTTGGTAGCAAACCGACTCTGCCGCACCACAGGCCGCTGTCTACTCATCATGGTATCTCACGATTTCAGGGTATTCCTGGTGGCCCCGAGGGCGCCGATGTGGTCCTCGCGGCGTGAGGCATGAATGCCGGCTTTATGCCCCATGGATGGATTAGCATGGTACCGGATTGTCCCAGCGTCGCCAATTCTAACATCGCAATAGACTTTTAACATTCGTGATGTTAAATAGGAAAGGTGGTGTTAAAAAGAACTCCAAGGACCCGCTTGAAAGCCTTGGCTGAGGCGGCAGAAGCCTATGTTGCTGACGCGTTCGGGCAGCACCTTGCGCTTGCGCCGATTGCGCCCGCTGCCTTGCCGCATTTCATCCTTGATCGCTATGCGATGTGGCAAGGGGCGCTAAATGGCCGCAAACTGCTGCTGATGGCGGTGCAGGAAGTGTTGCCCACAGGATCGGGTGTGACGGTTCAATATCTGAAGCACCGAGAGATGGTCCAACAGCAACTTGGTGCCGACCTCGTGCTCCTGCTGCTCGACCGAGCAAGCGGCACATTCCGCCGTCAGATGATCGAGCGCAAGATCGGGTTCATCGCGCCCGGCGCACAGATCTATGTCCCGAAGCGTTCCTCGACCTGCGCGAACGCGCACCGGCATTCGCTATTGCTCACGCCGATCAGATCAGCCCGACGACGCAAGTTCTGCTGCTCGCGGTTCTCCAAGGCCGCAGCCTTGAAGATCGCAGCCTTACCGAGCTTGCCGATGAACTGCGGGTATCGATCATGAGTATCAGCCGGAGCCTTGACGAACTTGAGGCCCTGCAGTTGGCGAGCGCGCATCACGTAAGCCGCCAACGGCGACTGCGCCTGCGCCTTGGCGGCCGCGAGCTGTGGGGCGAAGTCCAGGCCCGGCTGCAATCGCCGGTTCGCAAGACCCGCATTGTCGTCGTACATCGCCCTGGCGAGATTGGACCGCTGGCCGGCGAGAGCGCGCTGGCCAGAAGCACCATGCTGGCCGCGCCAAGAATCGAGACGCGCGCCGTTCTGGCGGCGAGCTGGAAGCGGATCGTGGAGGAACAGGGACTCAGGGAAGCGACGCCCTTCGACGATGGTCGGCTCGAAGTTCAGACATGGACCTACGATCCGCAGATCCTTGCGCGAAACGGCGTCGTCGATCTGCTTTCGCTCTACCTCAGCGTCAGGGCGAACCCCGACGAGCGTGTCGCGCAGGCGGCCGAAGAATTGCTGGAGACATATGCATGGTAACCGGGGTCGACCGTTTTCGGGCACACTTTGCCGGTCTCGAGCATCAATATGTGCTGATCGGCGGAGCAGCCTGCGAACTGATCATGGACGAGGTCGGGCTCGACTTTCGCGCGACCAGGGATCTCGACATTGTCCTGATCGTCGAGGCCCTCGACAGCGCCTTCGCCGAACGCTTCTGGGCGTTCGTCGAAGCAGGTGGCTATGAGGTGCGGGAGCGGAGCGAGGGCGATAAGGTCCTCTATCGCTTCCAGGAGCCGACGGCTGACGACTTCCCCGCCATGCTCGAGCTGTTCTCGCGCGCTCCCGAGGGTCTGACCCTTGCCGAGAATTCCCACCTCACCCCTCTCCCCATCGATGAGGCAGCCGCCAGCCTATCGGCAATCCTGCTCGATGAGGACTATTACGCCTTCCTGAAGGCGATGGTGCGCGGCGCCGGCGGGATTCCTGTACTCGACGAGGCCGCGATCATCCCATTCAAAGCGCGGGCCTGGCTCGATCTGTCCCGCCAGCGAGACGAGGGCGTTGAGGTCGACGAGAAGAACATCCGCAAGCACCGCAACGACGTGGCGCGGCTTATCCAGGTGCTGAGCCAGGAAGCACGATATCCGCTACCCGGATCAGTCGCGCAAGACTTGGCCGCGTTCGTCGAAAGAGCAACGACCGAAGCCGACTATGACCCGAGGCAATTCAAAGTGGACATGTCGCGCGAAGAAGTCGCCGAGCGGCTCCGTGTCGCCTACCAGCTGTGAGCCATCGCTAGGCGGATTTCGCCTGCTTGATGACCTGGCAGGCGCCGCCCATGAGACGCGTAACCTCGTCCGCGCTGAGCATCTATTGCGGCTCGTAGCTCAGCCCGAGCTGCGATGTCCGCTTCCATCGATCGACATCGACGCCCTTGTTGGGGCCGAAAACCAGGTCGATATGCTTGGCAAGGCGCGCTGGCCCCTGCCGCACCACAGGCCGCTGTCCACCCATCATGGTATCTCCCCACCGCGACAGGCTCTGCCGCTCCTTACCAGCCTTGCGGCGCAGCGAAAGGCAATGCCGGGCGACGGGTGCCCCCGATCTCTCATGTAAACGGCAATGCCGACGAACCAGGGCCGACGCACCAGGGCTGAGAAACCAGGGCTGAGAAACCAGGCTGGTCGTGAGGCCCCTGGCAGAGCGAAGCCGGGTGCTTCGAACTTCAACCAGTCTCGTGGCGAAAGTTGTGGCAAAATATGGGCGGAGCGTGGATAACGACACGAGCGATCGGGCCCGACCCGCCCCAAAATCCTTGTCCAGGGTGGGCCGATCGGAGTCTGGCCGCAGCGTCCTCCCGTGTCGCTGCGGCATTTTTTTGTCTCGGCAATGCCCATTTGTCAGCGCACCAGGAGCGCTCGAGAGGTGCCGTCCCTCGCTACTCGGCCCTCGTTAGCCGGCCCTCGTTACCCGGCCCCCGCTACCCGACCCTCGCCCGCTCGCTACCGATAGACGATCGAGCCTCAGGTCCTGCATTGACACCGTATTGCCAGCTCGGCAGGCCTGTGCGAGCACGCAGATGGGTTGAAGCAGGTGCAATCTCCGCTGCGAGCGTACCGATGATCGAAGCAGGGTCTCCAGTTCTGCCAGCTACACCTGGCAAAGCGCGCGAGGGAAAGCCCAATTCCCAGCGTTCGGGCACCTGCAGGTGTGCTCACCGGGGCAACTTCCTGCTTCTTGCAGAGTTCGGTCTGATTTTCGCACTCGCCCTTGCCCAGATGGCATGTCGCTTGATCGATCTGGCGGCATCCTGAGACCCCAGGCCATACCCCTGCCATCCTTGGCGTAATCCCGCAGGGCAGTCGGCGCGATGACCCTGAAACGGCCAGATCGGCATCGTTGTCCTTGCCTGATCAGGACGTGCCTGCCCGGGACCGACGTGCCCGGGACTTGCCTTCATGGCACCTGAAGCCTGTCAGACCTGCCAGGTACAGATCTGCTTGTTTTCCCTGGTGAAAATGGCATCGTCGTGCTGGCTGGCAGCGCCAGGATGGGCCGGCACGGAGTGTGTTGCAGATGGCGTACGGTCGATACCCTTTTGAGACCGGACCCGAAATGGACCTTGCCGCGGCGAGGCAACCGGTTCGTTCTTCCCTGTACCTGCGCCTGATGGACCTGCTGGCCAGCGCCAGGATGGGTCGCCTCGATATTGAAGCTCTTGCCGAACGCGGGACGCATCTCCAGATGGACCGCTTGCTTGGCGCTGCGGAACCGTTCTGGCTTACAGACGGCGTTCAGTTGCGCGACTGCCTGTTCATCGGTCCAGAAGCCTTGTCTGGCGCGTTCTGGAAGGCCATCGGCGCGCGCGCACCGCGATTTTTCGTGCTGGTGGTGGTCGAGGCAGCAAACGCTCGCGCCTTGTATCTACGTTCAGGCAGGCGGATTGATCTTCGCGATGGTGTCAGCGGATCGGCTTCCCACGCGATGCCGGTGGGTCAAGGACCATATCTGGCGCTGGTATGCGCTGAGTTCGATTGGCCGGGCACCCCGCAGCCGAGATCTGCTGCGGTGGTACCGGTCTGGCGCCGTGACCAGTTCACGCCCCTCGCCTGCAGTCACGAGAGGGACATGCTGGATTGCCTGGCCGCAATCATGGAGCGTCTCGATTGTCACGGCGCGGCGTTGCAGATTGCTCGTCAGCTTGGCGCTGAGGGTCCGGTACAGGTCTTTACCGGCCGTCTGTGCGGCAATGGGCTCAGGCAAGAGTTCGAGATCATCTGCCTGCCCTGCGCTGCCGATCGTCCCGAGCCGGGCTTCGTGGTTTCGCCTGGCAATGAAAGGCTGACGTATATTCCCGGGACGACAGGCTTTGACGAACTATGTGCCGACCTTGTCAGGCTTGCCCTGCGCTGCTGACCGGCTTTGCGCGCGGCTGCCATGCTCTGTGTCAGGTGCTGTCTCCTGTCAGGAATCCAGGAATAAAGATGCCCGAGCATTGCTCGGGGCGTCTTCTCCTGATTCCAGATTCTAGGATTCGGAGCCCCAAAAGGCCCGGTTTATCGTGCTTTTGTCCGAGTCATTGTGAGATTGCGGGGGCGACTGGATGAGGCCTTGGGGGCTTCAGCATGTGCTGGCGGGGGCCATGTCTTGAGGAATCGGGGATTGTGTGAGGTCTTGGGGGAGTTGCAGTTACCTTCTCCAAAGCGCGCGGTATCGCCTTCAAACACGGCCTTTTTTGTCCGTAGCTTGGCTGAGAGCCTGTTTTTACATGAGTCATGGGGGAGTCCCATCGGGCTGGCGGTCTTTATGTGAGTACGCGGGGGCTTGGGCCGCACCTGTGGTCGCGACTGTGCGATAGCGTGTCGAGCCCAGCGGACCCTGTGCGAGACGGTTAATGTGAGGAACCGGGGGTGGGTGTGACAATATGAGGTCTTGGGGATGGGTACGATCCTGGCTCCAGGTCGCGGTTTGATGCCGACAGAACAGGGCGCTATTTCTTGCAGCGCCGGGCTTGCGGGTCATGGCATTGCGACGACTACATGAGGATACGGGGGGGCTCGATCGTGGTAGCAGACGTGACGACCGCAGGGCTCTGGGGTATGCATGGCGAGCACGTTCCTTCCTGGCTTGCACGACCGGGCCGTGTTCGATCCGGCTTGTCTATGTGAGTGATCGGGGGGATGTTCTCTTTGAGAGGACGAGATGTTACGCTCCTCACATGGAAGTTGATTCGGCCACGGAAGAGCTGCAGCTGCAAGAGGATCTTGAGGGTCTCGGGCGGACACTCAGGGTTGCCGATGTCATCCGCAGGCGCGATCTCGAGTTTGTCAGCAAACCCGGCGAGCTTGTCGAATCCGAATTTGAAACCGGTTCGCTCAGCGCGGCAGCGCGCAAGGCCTTCGCGCTGATGTTGCGCAAGGCCGGGCCGGACGCCGGGTCTGACAAGACATTCACCATCACGAAGAAGGAGTTGCGTGGCTCGCACAAGGGCAACGAGCGCATTCAGCCGGTCATGGACGAGCTGCTGCGGGTTATCGTTCGCATTCGCACGACGACGCGCAAGGGCAAGCCGGCGATCATGTCGCAGTCCCTTCTTGCCAGCTGTGTCGAGGAAGTTTCCGAAGATGGCCTGAGCGTCGTCGAGTTCGAATTCTCGGAGAACTTCAAGCGTGTGATCCAACGCTCCGATTATTATGCGCGGGTGAACCTGGGCGTGATGCTGGCGCTGCAGTCGCGCTATTCGCTGACGATCTATGATCTGGGTTGCCTGATCATCAATCGCCAGAATCGCACGGTGCGCATGAGCGTCGAGGAGTTGCGTCGCCGGATCGGCGTGCCTGAGGGGAGTCTCAAGAACTTCGCCGAGCTGCGGCGGGAGGTCTTGGCCAAGTCGAAGGCCGAGATCGATCAGCTTGCCGATTTCACGGTCGAGTGGGAGGAGATCCGGGGCTCGGGGCGTGGCCGTCCTGTGCAATCGGTGAAGATGACATTCATGCCCAAGGATTCCTCGGCCCAGGAGGAAGTGGCGCGCGAGCTTGACCGGCCCAAAGTGGGACGGCGTGCGAGACGCGAAGGGACAACCGAGACACTGGAAGCCCTGGCACCTCCCCTCCCCCCGGCAAAGTCCCGTGAGCCAAGGAAGGCTCCGTTGCCACCTGCGAGCCGGCAGCTTTTCCCGGAAGGTTCGCTGCATTTCTGCGGGGACAATCGCCTGCTTGCGATCCTGGGTGATTTCGGCGGTGGCTGGCACAAGGACCTGATAGCCCAGGCTTATCGTCGCCCTTGAGCGAGGATAGGAAGCTCTCGGCAACCGCGTTGTCATGGGAGTTGCCACATCGGCTCGTCGAGTGCTCAAGGTTGTGAGCCCGGATGAAGGCTGCCCATTCTATGCTTGTGAACTGCGAGGCGTGTTCCGAGCGGATCAGCACCCGCTGCTTCGGCTTGCGTCGCCATACTGCCATGAGCAGCTTAACAGATGGCTGAAGTTGGGCTTCCCTTTCGTCAACCCCAGCGCGAGCTCCACCTCCCCTTCAGGAGTCACGAGCGGCAGATGGATTGGTGCATCTTCTGGCCGAGCGCTGTAGCCAAGGTGACGATCTTGCAATCGTCGACGAGAACCTGAGAGCGCAGGCGCATCGAATGCAACGCTGGGATGGCCTCACTGAGGTACCGCATCACGACGGCACTGTTAGACGTGACGGGCTCAGGCTGCATGGAGCTCCCCGAAATCAAGCAGTTCCTGCTCGCCATTACCCGCCCCGATACTTTGCCCGTCCCGGTGCCAGCTTTCGCGATCAGCCTTGCTTGCGCTCGGTTATGGTGGGCAGGTGTCGGATCGGCTCGATGGTGATCGCGCGGAAGTAGGTTTCGGCGCCTTCCGACTGGAGCTGGATCCTGCCAGCGGTCAGCGGGATGGTGCGGCCCTTGGCGTCCTTGGTGGTGAGGTTGGTCGCGGCCATCACCGGCACGCCGTTCACAACGTGGATCGACGTGTTCCCGAAGACATAAAGATCAAGCGAATTCCACTCGCCCAGAGGTTTCTCTGCGTCAGCGCCGGCATCGACGTTCCATGTCGGAAACGTCAGCCGCGATGGCAGGCCGCCTTTGAAGTAACGGCGACTCGGATAGGGAATTGAGGGATCATTGGCGACAGGAACGGTGGCGCCAACCCGCCAGTCGACTGTCTCGAACGAAGGCTTGCCCTTGGAATCGCCCACCGTCAGCAGCATGCCGACGGAGTGCGGCACCACCTCGAACTCGATCGCGCTCATCCATGTGCCGAAGAACGCACCATACGCGCCATGCGAATGATACAGTACCCCATTGTTGCGCGGCATCGGCGTCCATGTATTGGCACCCCACTTGTATTCCACGTGAAGGTGGTAGTTGCTGTAGGACCGTTTTGTCAGCAGCCCTCCGAACAGTTTGCCGCTGGAATAGATCGCAGGTGCGCCATCCTGCTCAACCACCTTGAATACACCGTAAGTGTCATGGTTGAGGCCGATCGGCGCGCTGCTCGGCGTGCCATACGTGGTGGCAGGTACGGTGTAACCGAGCCAGCTGTCCCATCCGGACAGGTCTCGGCCGTTGAACAGCTTTGTCGGTGCCGCGCGATTGCGCGGCAGGTTCGTCAGCACGAGATCCTGCCTGCGATAGGTCGGGTCGTTGGCAATCGCCGCCTTCTGTTCGGGCGTCGAGCCATCCGGCGGACCATCGGCGGCAAAAGCGCAGACGGGCGCGAGGAGAGCAAGGCTTGTGGCAATCATGTTGCGGGTTGAGGACACGTCGGAAAACTCCGTTGAATGAGGAATGTCAGTGCGCCGATGCGTTATCGACGAGATCGAAGGGCGATGCCGTCAGCGCGATCAGCGCAGCGTCCGCCACCGGATCGATCGTCGCGGGACGCTCGCAGGTGGATTGAAGCTCGACCACAGTGCGCGAGGTCGCTGATCTGACGATGGCCTCCATCACTTCTACCGAGTGGACGATGAACTCGCCCCCGGTGCGGTGTCTGCTGCCGGTGCGGATCGCGAGCGCAAGATCGACCAGCCCGGCACCGCGATAATCGGCCACCACCCGCCCGGTGTGGTCATGGCGGTTTGGCGTGGCAAAGCCCTGGTCGGCGGTAGGAAGGTCTGTGCGTGGCTGCGGCGGTGCAGTCACCGCCGGTTGGCCACCGAAGAACATCGGGTCGGCCATCGCCAGTATTCCGTCGGAACCGAACAGTTCGCCCGGCCGCAGCGTGGGCACCACAACGTCGAGCGAGATGATGAAGCTGACCGACGCTTCGGCAAATTCAAGCACCGTGTTGAACGTGGTGTCGACCGTCACCGGGAAGCGCGTGCCCTGCCGGGGGCCGCGCAGGATCGTTCGCTCCGCTCTGCCCGCGCCCGAAACCGAAAACACCCGCTTTACCGGCCCCAGCAGGTTGATCCACATCGTCGTGTAATAAGGTCCCGCATCGAACGGCGGCTCGCCGCCCGGACGATAGAACGCCTCGGGGCCCGGGTGGAATAGCTCGAGTCCCGGCAGTCCGAGGAACGAAGAACCGAATACCGGCTTGCCGATGGCCCCTGTATCGAGCGCCCTGCGCGCAGCCTGGTGCGCGCTGCCATAGAACGTATCGGGCGCCGAGCCGATCAGTAGGCCGCGGCTCTCGGCAAGGTCAGCCAACTGGCGCGCCGTCTCATGCGACAGGGCAAAGGGCTTTTCGGAATAGATATGCTTGCCCGCCTCCAAAGCGGCCGCATTGATCGCCTCATGCGCCACCCCTGGAGTAAGGTTGACGACCAGTTCGATCGTATCGTCGGCAAGTAGCTCGTCGACCGTGGCCGCGCGTGCGCCGAACCGGGCAGCAGTTTGCGCAATGGCCTGCGGCGTTCGCGTGGCGATGGCACGCAGGTCAAGGGCCGGCGAACGAGCAATTGCATTGAGATAGACTGGGCTGATGTCTCCCGCGCCTACAAGCCCGATCCTGACAGGTTGCATCCATCCCTCCGTCGCAGCAGGGCACTCTCGCCCGTGACGCTGCAGACAATTGACTATCTAATCGATGATTAGATCGTGCCGCGCCAAAGTCAATCGATGCCGAACAGGCTATTTTGCGCGCGGATCAGCAAGCTGGCTGCCAGCGTCTCGCCCTCAGCCAGCCACGTCATGCGTCCGGGGGTGCGATTGATGGCATCAGTTGGATGGGTCAGAGGCTCGATGCAGAAGAATTCCGCGTCTTGTGCGACATACACCCCGGTACAGGACAGTGCCGGGCACGGTGTCATCTCGATCAGCAGATCGTCTGCTGGCCGCAGGACCGTTAGCACGCCTTGGCGCCCCTCCTGAATCGTATCGACCATGCGCGTCGTGACGGGTGCGCCTTTCCACCAGTCCACGGCGTCGCCTGCATCCACAAGCGTGAGTGGCAGTCCGTCTGGCGCAGTCCGCCATTCGTAGCGGTGCAAGCCTCGGAAAACAGTGCTGCCATCGCCTGGGAAATAGGGATGAAATCCGAGTCCCGCTGGCATTCGTCCTGGGCCGAGATTGGTCACCTCCAGTCGCATCATTACGCCTTTGGCTCCCAACTCCAATGTCTGTTCAGCGCGATAGTGCCATGGCCATTCGCCGCTGGAATAGCCATGGACCATCCGAATCGACGACATGTCGTGATCGATCACCTGCCACGGCCGCACCCAGCCATAGCCGTGCAACGCGTGGGGATGGTAGGCATCGGGAAAGTTGGATGACAGGCGATAGCTGACGCCGGCGACTTCAAATCGACCGTCTGCGATGCGGTTGCAAAAAGGCACGATGGGAAAGCAGGCGGCGTCAAGGATGTGGTCGGTCCGTGCGGTACGAAGCACCGGCGAACCCTGCCAGAAAAGGCCACGCAGCGAACCGCCTACGCCTGGCGCAATCGCTACTTCGTAATCCCAGGCGGAAATCGTCCATTTGTCATGACACTGCATCACCGCCTTTGATCACTGATCAGATTTGCAGGCAAGTCGCTTGCGAGCAGCCGAGCTGACACCTGCCCCCCCCCGCCCTACTTGGCGAGCACCTGCGCTTTCCGGCTGGCCAGCTGGCGGTTTGCTGTTAGGGAAGCTATCCGATAGCTCGCAAGCCTGTCCGGTCGCCCGAGAGATTTTATGCCCGCCAAGAAGCCGTATCACCGCGAAAACCTGCGCCGCGACCTGCTCGATGCGGGGCGTGAATATGTACGGCAACACGGGCACCACGGACTGTCCATCCGCACGCTTGCCCAACAGGTCGGCGTTTCGCCAGGCGCTCCCTACCATCATTTCCCCGACCGCCGCTCGCTCCTGTTGGCGCTTGCCATTGAAGGCTTCGAGGAAATGCTCGACGGGGCCGAGCAAGTCCGGCGCAGCACGGTTACCCCGGAGCAGAAGCTCAGTCGCATGGGCCTCCTGTTCATCCGCTTTGCTGAAAACAACCCGTTCCTGCTCGACCTCATGTACGAAAGTGAGCTGACCTCGCCGGTGCTCGACACCAAGCTGCTGGAATACCAGCTCCAAGGCCACTTCAACTTGCGGGACCATCTCCGCGCAGCAATCCCGGGCATCTCCGACGACGAGGCAGATTTGCGCGTGATCGCCTTCTGGTCGGCGATCTATGGCTTTTCTTCGATGCGCAAGAAGGGCGTGATCCGGCCTAGCCAGAGCATTGTGCCCACTGTCGATATCGCAGAGGCCATCGTCGCCCGCGCCACACTCGCCGCTCTGGCAGACTGATCCCCGGTACTGCTGCGGCGACTATCACGGCCTCGTGCCCGCGTCAGCATATCCACGCCTGATCAGAGCACTGATTAGATTCACACTTGACGCTGGGTTTATGCAAATCTAATCACCGCTCAAATATCGGGCCTTCGGGACACCGACAACTATGATCGGGAGGGAATGCCATGAGAACGGCTGCCATTTTGCTTGCAACATCTGCCCTTGCGCTGTGCTCGCCGGCCCTTGCACAAGCCACTCAAGAACCCCAAGGTACAAGCCAAGCCGATGCGGCAGAAGCCTCCGAGCGCGGCGTGGGCGATATCATCGTAACCGCCAATCGCATCGAGACTTCGGCCCAGGACACGCCGATCGCGCTCAACGTCTATAGGGGCGCGGACCTGGCCGATAGCGGGATCAATTCAGTGCGGGACCTCTCCGCGATCGATCCCAGCCTCAACGTCTCGAGTTCGAACAGCTCCGCCTACATCGCCGTGCGCGGTATTGCCTCGACCGACGTGACGGAACTGGGCGACCCATCGGTACCGGTTGCGCGCGACGGCTTTTTCACCAACCGCGCCTATTCGATCAACACGTCGATGTACGACGTGGCCCGCGTTGAAGTGCTGAAGGGGCCGCAGGGCACGCTGCAGGGCCGCAACTCGACCGGCGGTCTGGTCAGCATCATCACAAACCGGCCCAAGTTCAAGAACGAGGTCTCGGCCTCGTTCGAATACGGCAACTATGACACGACCAACGCCGACGCTGCCGTCAACCTTGCCCTGTCCGAGAGCTTCGCGCTGCGCGCCTCGGGCACTTTCCTCAAGCACGACGGCTACCGTCGCCAGGTCGGCGTGATGAAGTCGGCTGACAACGAGGACTTCAAGTCCGGTCGCATCCAGGCTCGCTTCGCCAAGGATGGCTTGGATCTGTGGGTATCTTACCAGCGAGATGATCGCGATACCGATGGCGAGGCGGTCCTCAAGAACACATTGGGCGCGCCGCAGCCCAGCTTCGATCCGCTGCCTGCGTTCCGCAGCGATTCTCCGACACGCACTGTGCTCAAGGGCGAACGCATCCGTTGGGAAGCCAGCTACAGCGGCCTCGGCAATATCAACCTGATCTACTCGGGCGGGTGGGACAAGCAGCAGTTCGACTTGACGCTCGACGCTACTGGTCCGAACTATCCGGCCAACCGCCAGTATCTCAACACCCAGGCACCGACGACCTGGAACCACGAAGTTCGCATCAGCAACGAGAAGACCGGCAAGCTCTTCATCCAAGCCGGATACTTCCGCTTCACCGAAGACAACGCGCTTGCCGCCGGGCTCTACAACCGCGAGATGACCGGCCTGTTCGCGCCGGGCGGCCCGCTGTCGTTCGCGCCCAATGCCGACCAGTCGTTTCGCTATGGCATCGCCTTCGACTTTGCGGTCAAGACCAAGTCCGACGCGATCTTCGCGCAGGCCGATTATGACCTGACCGAACAACTCCAGCTCTCGGCCGGCGCCCGCTACACGTGGGACAACAAGTCTCGCACCGGCAATTCGGTACTGGTCCTGCCCGCGCTGGCATTCCCGCTATGCAGCAACGGCTTCCCGGCGCCCGGCACCTGCCCGCCGTTCCCGATCGTCAATTCCGGCAATGGCGAGACCAAGGAAAGCAAGCCGACTTGGCATCTCGGTCTCAATTGGCGGCCAGAATCGGGGCGCCTGATCTATGCCAAGTACGATCGCGGCTACAAGTCGGGCGGCTTCAACTCGAACGGCTCGGTCGCTGCCACGCCCTATGGCGCGGAGCAGGTGGACGCCTTCGAAATCGGCACGAAGAACACGTTGATGGGCAATGCCCTGCAGCTCAACTTCGCCGCCTTCTACTTCAATTACAAGGGCTACCAGGCTCAGCAAAGCACCTGCCCGACATGCTCGACCGGCGTGTTCAACGTCGGCAGCGCCCGCGTCCTTGGCCTGGAAGGTCAGCTCAACGCCCGCGTTGCCGAGAACACGAAGCTCTACATCAACAGCACCCTGCTCGACACGAAGTTCGGCGACAACATCATCGTCACCAATGGCAACAACCAGAACGTCGACATCAGCAAGAACCAGCTGCCCAACGCCCCCCACTTCACCGCCTCGATGGGCTTCGAACAGGGCGTTCCGCTGGGCGATCATCTGCTCTCGTTCCGTGCCGACGGCAAGTACTCATCCAGCTTCTATTTCTCGGCATTCAATCTGCAGCAGATCCGCTCGCCGTCCTATTTCCTCGGCAACCTGTCGGCAGCGATCGAGCCGAATGCCGGTGGCTGGAAGCTGCAGGCCTATGTCCGCAACGTCTTCAACAAGAACGTGCTGTCCTTCGCCGAGCAGAACTTCAACGGCTTCAGCGACAACTATCAGTTCCAGCCACCGCGCACCTACGGCGTGCGGGCGAGCGTGAACTTCTGATCTGACAATTGCATTCGGCATGAGGCGAGGTCCGGTGGGCTTCGTCTCCGGCCTTCCAGGAGCAAGATATGCCCGGTTCGTTCAAATACGGTGTTTCAACTTACAGCTACGTCGATGACTACGGCTCGGTCATGACGCTCGAAGACGCGTTCGACCATATCGCGGATACCGGCGCCACCGGCATCGAGATTCTGGGCGAGGGCCAGATCGAGGGCTATCCCCACCCTTCCAGCCAGTTTCTCGATCGCTGGTTTGGCCTGCTCGTCAAGTACAAGCTTGAACCGACCAACATGTGCTCGTGGGTCGACATGCGCATTACTCTCCAGCGCAACCTCACCGTCGAGGAAGGTGCGGCGGAACTCGAGCGCGACCTGCGACTTGCGCACCAGCTCGGCTTCAAGTTCCTCCGCCCGAAGTTCGGCGTGCTGTCGCATGATCTGATCCCCGAACCGCAGTGGGAGGCCTATACCGAGCGCAACCTCGACCTCGCCCACAAGCTGGGCGTGGTGATCTGCCCGGAAATTCACGCCCCCACGCCGATCAAGCATGAAGTTGTCGACGGTTACATCAACTTCATCGAGCGCACCGGCACGAAGAACTTCGGCCTGATGATCGACACCGGCATCTTCCAGGACCGGCCGCTGACGCACTGGGGCTCGCACCAGATCAACGAGGAAGCGCGCAAGCACATGGAGTTCCTCAACGGCATCAAGGTTCCGCCCGAACACTTCCTCGATATCGCCAAGTACGTGGTCTTCATCCAGGCAAAGTTCCACGACATCGACGAGAACCTCGAGGACCAGAACATCCCGTGGAAGCCGGTGATCTCGGCCATCAAGCGCTCGGGCTACTCCGGCTACCTGTCGAGCGAATACGAAGGTTGGCGCGCGCCGTGGCGTTCGATTGATCAGGTTCGCCGGCAGCACGTGCTGCTGCGCCAGCTCGAGCGGGAGTTCGACGAAGGCAAGTTCGCCTGATCCCGTTTCGCACATAGAATTCCCGGAGAACACCATGCTCGAACATCAGCTCATCCAGAGCACCGGATTCCGCAATTTCGGACCCGTGGGCGCGCGCGAAGGCTTCGCCATCCGCATCCGCATCCCCAACTACCACGGCACCCGCCTGTCGCAGCTCGATGGCTTCGACGTGACGGTCGATGGCGTTTTCTACGATCACGAAATCAACCGTTTCGGCATCCGCGATGAAGTCTACACCATGGCCGAAATGCGTGAGGAAATTACCGCGCGCTGGGGCTTGACCGAATGGGGCGAAATCCTTGTCGACAAGCCCGGCGGCCTTGAACCGGGCGTCCACAAGATCGAGGTCGTCGCCCGCATTCGCTATTCCTACTTCCCGCCCGATGTGCACATCTTCCCGATGCATGCCGAACGCTATGGCACCATCTGCATCGCCTGACCCTGCTCCATCCGATCTCACGAAAGTATCCGCAAAATGACCCAGCAATACGGCCGTCAAGGCGATGAATACATCCTCACGCCAGAGGAGATCGCCCAGTACCATCGCGAAGGCTACATCACCTTGCGCGGCGTGATGACGGAGGAGGAACTTGCGCCGCTCGAGACCGAATTCGAGCGCTTCATTCGCGGCGAAGTCAGCGGCATGGGCAAGGATTTCTGTGACATGTCCGGGCCATATGACCGTGAGTTCGAGAACTTCAGCCTCGTGAATGCCGTGCTGCCGCGTCACTACGAGCCAACCCTGCGGGACAACCTTTACGAACGGCGCGCAGCCTCGATATCGCGCCAATTGCTCGGGGAGAGCGCAACCCTCGATTACGACCAGTTCCTTGCAAAGCGCCCCGCAAAGCCCGACGCCGTGTTCACGATGCACCAAGATCTGGGATACTGGCCGACCGGCACGCCCGAGCCGCTGACTGCCACCTGCAGCCTCGCGCTTGACGACGCCGATCTGGAAAACGGATGCCTAAAGGTGGTGCCGGGCTCGCAAAAGCAGGGCCTCCGCCCGCACCGTCCGCTGATGGGTGAGGATCGCAGCAAGTCGCACATTCTCAGCGTTGAACTGACCGATGCTGATACTGTGGTCGACCTTCCACTGAAGCGGGGTGACATTACCGTGCATGACGAACTGATCGTTCACGGCTCAGGCGGGAACACGTCGCCGGACCGCTGGCGCCGTACCTATATCGTCGCTTTCCGCTCGAAAGCCTGTGTCGACTTCGAACGATCGATCGGCTTCACGCATTCGCACAACGATACCATCACTTGGGAAACCCATCTGGGCGCGCTTACCGCGTGAAGATCGCGCCCAGGCTATCGCCTGGGCGCCGGTCACTTGGGGGCTAAACGCCGTTGATTGGCCAATACCGTTGGCAGACGTTTTCCGCATGCGCACTTGCTTAGCGGCAGTCACAAGTTAGGCTGCCGGAAACAGTCCCTTGTTTTCGTAAGGCGCCAGTGATGTTCGATTTTATCCGCAAGCAGTTTGTCGATGTCATCGAATGGCTGGAGCAGCCCGGCGAATTGGCCTGGCGCGTGCCCTTCGCCGATCGCGAAATTCAGCACGGCGCGCAGTTGACAGTGCGCGAAGGTCAGGTCGCGGCCTTTGTCAATGAAGGCCGCGGGGCGGACTACTTCGGGCCGGGCCTCCATACGCTTGAGACCGCCAACCTGCCCTTGTTGTCCAACCTGATGAACTGGGACAAGGCCTTCAAGTCGCCGTTCAAATCTGACGTCGTGTTCCTCTCTCTGAAAGAGCAGCATGGCCTGAAGTGGGGGACCGCGCAGCCCGTCACCGTGCGCGATGCTGAATTCGGCGCGCTGCGCCTGCGTGCCTTCGGCTCCTATTCCTTCCGCGTAAACGAAGTTGCGCCCTTCGTCTCGCGCGTGATGGGGACGCTGGCTGGCGTCGCGGTGCCCTCGCTCGAACCGCAATTGCGCGCCGCGATCCAGACCGCGATGGCCACGGCCCTTGGCGGCAGTGGCATTGCCTTCCTCGATCTGGCGGCAAACCAGCAGGCGCTTTCGGACCGGATCAAGCTTGAGGTCGACAAGGCCTTTGCGCAGTGGGGGCTGACCTGCCTTTCGTTCTATGTCGAAAGCGTTTCCCTGCCCGATGAAGTGCAGGCTCACCTCGACAAGGCGAGCTCCATGCGCGTGCTCGGCGATCTTGGCAATTACACCCGCTTTCAGGCAGCCGAAGCCATCGAGGATGCCGCCAATCAGGATGGCGGCGGCGTAGCCGGAATCGGCGCCGGGGTTGCTGCTGCCACGGCTTTGGGTGGCGCGATGGCCCAGGGACTGGGCCAGGCAGCGGCCCCCGCGCCTGCTCCCGCTGCCACCGAGGAAGATCCCCTCGCCACGATCGAGAAACTCCACAGGCTCGTGACCCTGGGCGCATTGAGCCAGCAGGAGTTCGATGCCAAGAAGGCCGAGCTGCTCGCGCGAATCCGCTGATTGCGCGTTCGCATTGGGGGAAGCGGGACGTGATGAATTGCCCTTCGTGCGGAGCGCAAGTGCCGGTGCGAGGCGCCTCCCTTCCCTATGCCACTTGTCCCTACTGCCAGACACTGATCCTGCGCCACGGGCTCGATATCGAGGACGTGGGCAAGGTTGCGGTCCTGCCGTTCGATGTTTCGCCCATCCAGCTTGGCACCACGCTGATGGCCGATGGGCGCAGCATGGTCGTGGTCGGGCGGGTGCGCTGGGCTTGGGCCGGCGGCTCGTGGAACGAATGGCTGGCCATGGCCGATAGCGGCGCGCAGTACTGGCTGGCCGAGGCCGCTGGCATGTTCATGCTGACGGCCGAATGGCCGCAATTGCTCGACCGCGCAGAAGTCCGCGCCTTTGCGGAAGGCGGCACCTTCACGCCGGGGGACGTGATCGAAGTCGATGGACGCCAACTCTTTGCAAGCGATGTCAAGCGGGTCGAGTGCCTTGGCAGCGAGGGTGACCTGCCGATCCGCACGCAGATCGGCATGAAGATGACCAGCGTCGACTTCCGCTCGGCCAGTGGCGAGGTGCTTTCCCTTCAGCGCGACGACCGCGCGACGACGGCGTGGTTCGGCGACAGTTGGGATCTGGTCGCCCTCAAGCCCGGAAACCTGCGTCAGATTGAGGGCTGGACCGTTCCCGGAGAGCTGCGGTGACTGCGGGCACTTCGGGCGGCAATGCGGTCACTTGCCCCGCCTGCGGTGGCACGATCGAATTGCGCGCCGCGGGATTTACGGTCAACCTCGCCTGCCAGCATTGCGGTTCGCTGCTCGACGTATCGCGCCCCGAAGTGGCACTGATCCGCAAGTACAAGCGCGCCAACGAAAACTTTGCACTGGAGCTGGGCAAGCGTGGCACGCTGTTCGGGCAGGAGTGGGAGGTCGTCGGCGCGCTGCGCCGCAAGGACCAGATCACCATCTGGCAGGAGTTCCTGCTGTTCAACCCCTACCTCGGCTATCGCTGGCTGGTCGCCTGCGATGGCGAATGGCAATTCGGCACGATGCTGGCCGATCGGCCTCAAGGCCCTCGAGACAGGGTCTATTGGCGAAGCACGCCATTCACTCGACTGGGGCGAGACCAGACAACCTCGACCACCGCAGTTGCAGGCGAATTCTACTGGCGAGTGAAGGCAGGCGACACGGCCAACGCAACGCTGTTCCAATCAGGCGACACGATGCTTTCGCGTGAGGTTTCGGCTGGCGAGGAGAACTGGACGCAACTTGTGCCGGTTCCGGAAGCCGATGTCGAAAACGCCTTTGGCCTGAAGCGTCGCAGCCTGCCCCGGCGCAAGATGGCAAGAGGACCGATGCTGTTCCGGCCCGCGATCGGCATGGAGCGGGACGATCTTGGCAACATGTTCAAGCTTGCCCTCGCCGTCTCGATCTTTGCCGCAATCGCCATGGCCGTGATCGCAGGGCCGAGCACGAGTGCAAGTACATTGATCCAGGTTCCGGTCGGCGGCCAGATCGCGCCGGTCAAGGTCGGCACGATCACCGTGCGCAGGCCATGGCAGTTCGTCACCATCGAAGCGGACGCCAATCGTTTCGAGAACCGCTGGGTCGATCTCGAATACAACCTGGTTGATCGTTCGAGGGAGCAGTCGATTGATGCGTTCGGTCTGGTCGAACACTATGCCGGAACCGATTCAGACGGTGCGTGGAGCGAAGGCAGCCACTCTGGCGATACCATGTTCGGCCACGTGCCGCGCGGCACCTACGATGTCTATGTCAGCGGATCGGCGCACGGCTGGCCAGTCGACCCGTACACCATTGATGGATGGGGATCGGTCGAGACAATCAATCTTTCGATCGAGGCCAGCACCGGCGCGATGTCGTGGGGCATGTGGTGGACGCTGGTCATCGCACTGTTCGCCTGGCCGCTGACCGTGCTGTGGTGGAGGTTCCGCGACAAATGACCCGGCGCCTGATCCTCTACGCCCTGTTTTGCCTCGCCTTGCTGGCCGCAGCGCTGTTCGCGGCGTTCAATGCCTGGTCGTTCTACAGCGACGAGGAAGACCGCCCCGCCGCCTCGGGCCACACCGGCCCATCGCACAAATGATCACCGGATCCTGAAAGGAGCCTGCCATGCTCACCGCGAACACCTTCCTTGCCACGATGCTCTATGCCGGCCTCGGTATCGTCATCTTCATTGTCAGCTTCGTGCTGGTCGACAAGCTGACTCCGGGCGAGCTGTGGCGCGAGATCATCGAGCGCAAGAACATGGCCGTTGCACTACTTGCCGGAGCGGTCGCCATCGGCATATCCAACATCATCGCCGCCGCCGTGCATGGATGAAGCACCGCTTGCCCAAGGGGATGCCGGGCAGGATGCAGCTCCGGCCTCGCTTGCGGTCATCCTGCTGGTTTCGGTCTTGGTCGTTGCCACCTGCGGCCTGATCTACGAACTGCTGGCAGGTACGCTTGCAAGCTATCTGCTCGGCGACAGTGTCACCCAATTCTCCACTGTCATCGGGACGTACCTGTTTGCGATGGGCGTTGGCAGCTGGCTCTCGCGCCATGTGCGTTCGGGCGAGATGGCGGTGTTCGTCCGGGTGGAGATCCTCATTGCGGCGCTGGGCGGATGGTCGGCTGCCGGTCTGTTCCTGCTGTTCCCGCTGGTGGGAGACTTCCGGGTTGCGCTCTATGCACTGGTGATGGCCATCGGCGTGTTGGTCGGGCTGGAGATTCCGCTGCTGATCCGCATCCTCCGGCACCGGTTCGCCTTCCGAGAACTTGTCTCCAACGTGCTGACTTATGACTATGTCGGCGCGCTGATCGCCTCGCTGTTGTTCCCGCTGGTGCTGGTTCCCAGGCTGGGCATGATACGGACAGGTTTCGTTTTCGGCCTTGCCAACGTCGCGGTTGCCATTGCCTTGCTGATCGCCCTGCGCCGGCAGGAGCGTATCGGGCGCGACATGGCGGTGGCGCTGCTGGTCGCCGCCTCGCTGGTCTGCGGCCTTGCCTTTGCCGATCGGTTGCAACGGTGGAGCGAAGTTGCGTTCTACAACGAACCGGTGGTCTATGCCCGCTCGACACCTTACCAGCGGATCGTGCTGACGCGCCAAAGCGGTGACTTGCGGCTCTATCTCAACGGCAACTTGCAGTTCTCCACGCGCGACGAATATCGTTATCACGAAGCACTCGTGTGGCCGGTTCTGGGCAGGGTTGCCACGCCCCGCCAAGTGCTGATTCTCGGTGGCGGCGATGGCCTTGCCGCGCGTGAGGTGCTGCGCGATGGCCGCGTTGGCCACGTTACGCTGGTCGATCTCGATCCCGAGATGACCCGCCTGTTCCGCGATACGCCACAACTGGCGCAGCTCAATGCCGGGTCGCTGGCCTCTCCTCGGCTCACGATGGTCAATGCCGATGCCTTTCGCTGGGTGCGCGAACAACAGCGCCAGTTCGACGCGATCATCGTCGACTTTCCCGATCCCACTGAGTTTTCGCTGGGCAAACTCTATACCGAGACATTCTATCGCGAGGTTGCCCGCCTGCTCGCCCCCGAAGGCGTGATGACCGTGCAGAGCACTTCGCCGCTGATTGCCCCGCGCTCGTACTGGACCGTGGCCAGCACGCTCGAGGCCGCGGGGCTTAATGTGCGCGGCTATCATGCCTACGTGCCGAGCTTTGGCGAATGGGGCTTCACCATGGCCGCCCATGCCGCTTCATTGGATGTGGTGCGCTTGCCGACGAACCTGCGCTTCCTCACAGCGGCCAGTGAACGGGCGATGTTCGATTTCCCGCCCGATATGGCGCGTCGCCCTGCCCCGGTAAACCGGCTCGACAATCAGGCGCTTGTGCGCAGCTTCGCCGAAGAGTGGGGCCGCTATGAAGGCTGAGCCGACCCGGCGGCAAGTGCTTGCTGGCGCTGCGGCAGGAGCGGGGGCGACGGCGCTGCTAGGAGGGTGCGGCGATACCCCCTGCCCGGTACCCTCTCCGGCGCTGACTGGCAGCGGGGCCACCTCATCCGGGAAGGCAGGTTTCCGGCGCCATCAGGCCCCGTCGAGGAGATCGACATCCTGATTGCGGGCGGCGGCGTTGCCGGCCTTGCCGCCGGCTGGCGCCTGGCCGAGGCCGGCTTCACCCGCTTTGCCCTGTTTGAACTGGAAGACGCGCCCGGCGGCAACGGAAGATCGGGCAGCAACGCCACCAGCGCCTATCCGCTGGGCGCGCATTATCTGCCCGTGCCCAACCGCGAGGCCCGCGCGCTGCGACACATGCTGAAAGGCTTCGGCATGATAACGGGCGAGGCAAACGGCGCGCCGGTCTATGATCCGCTCCAGCTTTGCGCAGACCTTGAGGAGCGATTGCTGTGGCGCGGCAAGTGGCAGGAAAGCCTTGTCCCCCAGACTGGGCTATCGAATGACGACAAGGTTCAGCAAGCGCGCTTCACCTCGGCCATGACCGAGTTTCGCGATGCCATCGGCGGCGATGGCAGGCCCGCGTTTGCATCGCCCATGGCGGTCTCGAGCACGGATGAGCGGTACCGCTCGCTCGACCAGCAAAGCTTCGCGCAGTGGCTCGACGCGCAGAGCTATACCTCTGCCCCGTTGCGCGCTCACTTGCGCTATTGCTGCAGGGATGATTACGGCTCGGAGCCCGAGCATGTTTCAGCCTGGGCGGGCATCCACTATTTCGCCGGGCGTCGCGGCTGGGCCGCCGGGAATGATGGTGATCGCGAACTGACCTGGCCCGAGGGCAATGGCCGGCTGGTCCGGGCGATGGCCGACCGGATTACCTCCAGTTTGCGAACAGCGCGGTCGGTGGTCCGGGTCGAAGCAGCCGGATCAGCGGTGATGGCCCATGTCTTCGATCATCGTGCCAATGTGACCAACCTTGTTCGCGCCCGCGCCGCCATCCTCGCCATGCCCCACTTCGTTGCCCAAAGGGTAGCGCCGCAGCACGCTGCCATGGGCCGGTTCAGCTATGCACCGTGGGTCGTGGCGAATGTCACGGTCAGCCGCCCGCCGCGTGGCAAGGGCGCACCGCTGGCGTGGGACAATGTCTCGGCAGCGAGCGAAAGCCTCGGCTATGTTGTCGCCACGCACCAGACCTCCTCGGCGGACGGCGGTCCCACGGTTTTGACCTGGTATCTCCCGCTCAGCCGCGAAACGCCGCAGCAGGCGCGCAAGATCCTGATGACGCGCAGCTTGGCCGCCTGGCAGCGGATGGTGCAGGATGATCTGCTGGCGATGAACCCCGATCTTCTGGGCGCGATCGAGCGGATCGACGTATGGCGCTGGGGCCATGCCATGGTGCGGCCCGTGCCCGGCTTTCTCTCCGATCCTGCCAGGACCGCCGCCGCGCAAGGTTCGCCCCCGGTCTGGCTTGCCCACTCCGATCTCTCGGGCCTTTCGCTGTTCGAGGAAGCGCATTATCGCGGTGTGACTGCCGCCGAGAGCGCCTTGGCCCATCTCGCGCATCCGTTTGAAAGTCTTGCCTGATGGCCCATCTCCCGGGCACGAGTGTCCACCTCATCGCCGATCTGGATGAATGCCACAGGCTCGATGATGCCGCGCATGTCGAACAGGTGCTGCGCATGGCCGCGAGCGTGGCCAAGGCCCATGTCGTCGGGGTGCATCTGCATCATTTCGGTGAAGCGATGGGGTTGACCGCGGTCGCCATGCTGGCGGAATCGCACATATCGATCCACACTTGGCCGGAGATCGGCGTCGCGGCCGTCGATCTGTTTGTCTGTGGCGAAAACGCCGATGCGGCGGCTGGCTTGGCGGTGATCGCCTCCATGCTCGGCGGCAGGATCACGCGGCAGCATGCCTTGCAGCGTCTCGGGACTGACAAACCCTGCCGCTTGCCCTAAGGGCGCGGCATGGAATCGTCGGTCACCGTCGCAGCACTTTATCGGTTCACGCCAATCGCGGACCCTGCCGCCTTGCGCGATGCGCTTGAAGGCACCTGCAAGGCGCAAGGCATCAAGGGTACGCTGCTGGTCGCCCACGAAGGCATCAACGGCACGATCGCCGGTAGCGCCGATGGCATTGCGCACGTTGTTGATTTCATCCGCGCCCAGCCAGACTGCGCCGATACCGACGTCAAGTACTCCCATGCATCTGGCATGCCGTTCTATCGCATGAAAGTGCGCATCAAGCGCGAGATCGTGACGATGGGCGTCGAGGGCATCGATCCGCGCGCCAGCGTTGGCACCTATGTTTCGCCGCAGGACTGGAATGCGCTGATTGCCGACCCCGAAACGATCGTGATCGATACCCGCAACGATTACGAAGTGGCAGCCGGCACGTTCGAACGCGCCATCGATCCCCGGACTGCCACCTTCCGTGAATTTCCCGGCTGGTTCCGGCGAGAACGCGAGAAGCTTTTGGGAGAAGGCAAGACCCCCAAGGTCGCGATGTTCTGCACCGGCGGCATCCGTTGCGAAAAGTCCACCGCCTTTCTCAAGGCCGAAGGCATCGATCAGGTCTATCACCTCAAGGGCGGCATCCTGAAGTACCTCGAGGAAGTGCCCGAAGAGGAAAGCCTGTGGCGCGGCGAATGTTTCGTGTTCGATGAGCGCGTGACCGTGGGCCATGGCCTCGCACTAGGCAGCCACGTGCTTTGCCGCGCCTGCCGCCGCCCCGTTGACGAGGAAGGCCGTGCCTCACCGCTCTACGAGGACGGCGTTTCCTGCGCGGGCTGCTACGATGAGCGCACCGAGGAACAGCGCGCTTCGGCCCGCGAGCGCGATCGTCAGGAGAAGCTCGCGCGGGCCCGCGGCACAAGCCACATCGGCGCTACACGGACCTGACGAACGCCACGATTTCGTCGGTCAGGCGGCGGTCCGCCGTTCCGATGTGCATGGCCATGGAATAGTGATTGTGGCCGGACAGGATCATTCCGTTCGGCATAACGCCATGCCGTTCGAGACGCTCTGCCATAAGGCCAAGAAATTCGGCCTGGAAGCGTGGAGGATCGTACTGCGCACAGCAAACGAACAAGGGAATGCCGGTCGAAGCCACGGCCTCGCGCGGCATTTTCGCGTCGTAGTCCTCGTTCGGACCATAATACGGCTCGTCCTTGGCATCGAGCAGGGTGTAACCATACAGGCCCGAGAGCAGCACCACTCCGGCAACCGGCAAGTCGGGCCGTCGTTTCAGCGCGGTGGCGATGTGCACGGCACCCGCGGATGTGCCCACGACCACGATCCGCGCCGGGTCGCCGCCATGATCGCTCGCGTTGTCGCGAAGCCACTCGACCGCCGCGACCACGTCCTCGCCCCCTTGCGGCCAGCGCGCATCGGGCAGAAGCCGATAATTCATCGCCGCGCCAAGGAACCCGGCTTCGGCCATCGTCCGGGCCACGGCGGCGTTCTGCCACGAACCTGCATCGCCCTTGTCGCCAAGCCGGAACCCGCCCCCGTGGACGAACAGGACGACCGGAAGGTCGCGATCGGCGACCGTACGATAAAGATCGAGGCGGTGCCGATCGTGTGGCCCGTAAGCACAATCGGCGGTCAGGACGGGCACGCGCGCGGCAAGCTCGCGCTGCTCGGCATCGAACAGCGCGCCGCAGGCTTCGAGCACTTGCGGGCCGAGCGCGCTGCCCATCGCGGCAATGGCATCGGAAGCCGACATCAAGCTTCGTCAATCACGGGGTTGGTGAGTTTGCCGACTTTGCCGATGGAGATTTCGGCGATGTCGCCTGCTTTCATGTAGAGGGGTGGGTTGCGTTTGTCGCCGACGCCGCCGGGGTGCCGGAGGCGATGACGTCGCCGGGTTCGAGGGTGGTGAAGGTGGAGCAGTATGCGATCACGAAGGCGACGTCCCAGATCATGTCGGAGACGGGCTGGTCCTGGACGAGCTGGCCGTTGATGCGGGTCTGCACGCGCTGGTCGCCAAGATCGGGCAGGTCGTCGGGCGTGACGAGGGCCGGGCCGAAGGCGCCGGTGCCGGGGAAGTTCTTGCCCGGCGTGAACTGGATGTTGTGGCGCTGCCAGTCGCGCACCGAACCATCGTTGAACACCGAGTACCCGGCGACATGTTCCAGCGCCTTTTCGCGCGGGATGCGGCGGCCGCCCTTGCCGATGACCACGGCAAGCTCGCCCTCATAGTCGAAGCGGGTGGATTCCGGCGGGCGCACCAGCGGTTCGCCATCGGCGATCAGGCTGTCGGCCCAGCGGGTGAAGATCGCCGGGTATTCCTTCTGGTCGCGCCCGGTCTCGGCGACGTGGGTGGCATAGTTGAGCCCGACGCAGAGGATCTTGGTGGGGTTGGGGATCAGCGGCAGCAGGCGCACGTCGGCGCGGGCATGGGTCGCGGTTGCGGCAAGCGCGGACAGATCACCGGCCACGGCGTCCTTGAGCCATGCGGCGGCGCCCTGTGGCCCGAGATCGTGCACGGTCTCGCCCTCGAGGCGGCCGAAGCTGGGGGTGCCGTCAGGACGGCGGAAGCTGATGTAACGGGCCATGGTCTTGTCTCCCCTGAGGACGCCTTGTGCCTGCACCGCCGATCCTGCCAGCGCAAGGGCGGCCGCGCCGCCGACGAAACCTCGTCTGTCGATGTTCAAGGTGCTGCGTTCAAAGTGGTTCAGGTTGCCAGTCGCGGCGGCAGCGGAAGCGTTCCTCGGCCACGCGCAAGCCGGCGAAGTCCTTGTCGGAGATGCCCCACTGGTCGATGCGGCTCTCGGGCCAGGTCCAGTCGTCCGGCTCGCCGGTGCGATAGTCTGCCGGGACCTTTTCCACCGCGGTCGAATATTCGATCACCGGGCCGAACGGAGCGATGTAATAGGCATAGACATTGTCGCCCGGCCCGTGGCGGCCCGGGCCCCATGCGGGGGCAAAGCCGTTGTCGCGCATCCAGCCAATGCCGCGCATCACCGCATCGAGATCGTCCATCTCGAAGGCGACGTGGTTGAGGCTGGCAAAGCCGGCGCGGGCAAAGGCGGTGGAGTGGTGGCTGTCGTTGCAGCGCACGAAGACCATGCCCTTTGTCCGGTCCGAGACGCGGAAGTCGAGCACGTCCTCCACCGCATGGCCCAGGAGTTCGGCATCGGCAGAGTTGAACACCACATGCGTCAGCTTGACCGGCGAGACGCGCTTGCTGGCCTTGGAGAAGCCTTCGATGGGCGCGACCTCGCCCGATCCTGCCAGGAAGCGCAGGATCGTGCCTTCGGGCAGTTCGACGAGCAGGCCTGCACCTTCGCCGGGATCGGCCGAGGTGACCGGCCTTGCCGCCCAGCCCTTGTCGGTCACGCGGGCCTTGATCGCGGCGAGTTCGTCTTGCGAGCAGGTGAAGGTGGTCGAGCGCACGAACTCGGCATCCGATTGCTCGAACGCGACGAGGTAGGGCATCGTGCCGGTGCCGCGCAGGTAGTGCGTCTGCCCCCGAACTTCGGCGGGGTAGAGCCCCCAGACGTCGACCATCCACGCCGCGGCGGCCGCGGGATCGGGCAGGGCAATTTCGATGCTGCGCAACTTCACTTGGCGTTCTCCTGATCGCATCCGGCAGCCTTGAGGCCTGCAAGCGCGCAGTCCTCGTCACACTCGCCGGTATCGCCGCTGATGCCCACGGCACCAATGATCGCGCCGCCTGTGCGGATCAGCACGCCGCCGGGCGAGAAGGCGATGTTGCCGCCGACGGCCACGCTGACGCTCTGGAAGAAGGCGGGATTGCCTTTGGCGCGTTCAGCCAGGACACGGGTATCATCGCCCATGCCGAGCGCGCCCATCGCCTTGGCGCGGGCGATGTCATGGCGGAACAGGCTGGCCCCGTCCTCGCGCGCGAAGGCCACCGGATGGCCGCCGGCATCGAGCACGATCACCGCAAGCGGCCTGGCACTGCGCGAGCGCGCCTCTGCCAGTGCGGCGGTGACGATGGTCTGGGCTGCGTTGAGCGTCAGGCTCATGCCGCAATCTCCTGCTTCTGGCGCAGCATCGCATCGCGCAAGGCCAGCAGGTCTGCCGCAGCGCCGGTGCCGAACACATAGTGATCGGGGCGAACCAGCACGGCATCGACATTGCGGTCCACCAGCCAGTTCAGCACCGCGCCGTTGTCGGGCAGATCGCTGGCCATGACAGCGCCGTCCGTGCCGCCGTCGCGCACGAACAGGCGCCAGCCCTGGCCGACGAGATCGTCGAGCTTGCGCCCGTCTGTGAGAATCGGCTGGATGAAGCGCTGGCCTGCGGCAGGCGTGCCCCGCGCCACGAAGCCGGTCGAGATCGCCGGAATCAGGTCTGCCGCGGTCTCGCCTGCCTTCTGCGCCGATTGCGCGCGGATGCTGGCATCGCGCTGCGCCGCCCGGGCCGGATCGAGTTCGCAGATATAGCGCCCTGCCGCCACTGCCGCGCCGATAACGCCGCGCACGTGCGGGTCGCGCTCGGGCTGGTAGGTCGTCAGGATGGCCTCGTCCGCGCCATCGTTGACGATCGCCGCCATCTTCCAGGCAAGGTTGGCCACATCGCGCAGGCCGTGGCACATGCCCTGTCCGAAGAACGGCGGGGTCTGGTGCGCGGCATCGCCGGCCAGGAACACGCGGCCCACCTGCCACTGCTCGGCCACCAGCCCGTGGAAGCGATAGGTGGCGGCGCGCACGACCTTGTGCGGCACATCTTTCATCCAGGCGCCGACCAGTGCCGCGACATTCTCCTCGCGCATCATCTCGGCATCGTCTTCGTGCGGCAGGAGCATGAACTCCCAGCGGCGATGGTTGCGGCGGCCCGGGACCACCGTTGCCGGACGATTGGGATCGCACATCATCACCGAGAGGCGCTGCAGGTCCGCGCCCTCGGGCACGCCGGTCAGGTCCGGGAAGGTCACCGGCCCTTCCACTTCGGCATCGACCACCAGCCACGGCTCCTCGAAGCCGAGATCGTCGAGCTTCACGCCCAGCGCCTTGCGCACCGAGCTGCGCGAGCCATCGGCAGCAATCATCCAGCGCGCGGTCAGGCTGCGCTGCGCGCCATCCTGCGCGTAGGTCACCGTCACGCCGTCATCGCCTTGCGAGAGCGAGGTGAACTCGGCGCCCAGCAGCAGACCGATGCTGCCCCGATGCGGCCGTTGTCGGCAAAGGCCGCGCGCAGGTGCGCCTCGAACTCGGGCTGGTAGAAGAAGTAGTCGTTGGCCCAACCGAACGGGCGCGGCTTGCCGACCGTGCCCATGTAGCGGATCACGCCGTGGTCGGCACCGACGTGCAGGTGACCATCGGTCGCGACCATGTCCGGCTCGACCCGGTCGATCACTCCGGCGCTCTGGAACAGGCGCATCATCTCGTGATCGAGATGGACCGCGCGGGGCAGCGGATAGTGCTCGGTCTCCTTCTCGAGCACGACCACCGACAGGCCCTGCCTGCCCAGCAGGTTGGCCGCCATCGCCCCCACCGGGCCGCAACCGATCACGGCAACGTCAAACATCGTCGACATCAGGCGGCAACCTCGGCAGGCGCCTTGTAGAGCGCGCCGCCCTTCATGATCATGACGAGCTTGTCCTTGTCCTGCAGGATCGAGACGTCCTGCGTCGGATCGCCATCGACCAGCAGCAGATCGGCCAGCC
Organism: Novosphingobium sp. THN1; assembly: GCF_003454795.1. GTDB lineage: Bacteria > Pseudomonadota > Alphaproteobacteria > Sphingomonadales > Sphingomonadaceae > Novosphingobium. The sequence continues at coordinate 919,170 of NZ_CP028348.1, read as the reverse complement.
AGCCCTGCTTCACCCGGCCCACCTCGAGGTCCATCAGTTCGCCGCCCAGCGCGGTTGCTGCGTGCAGCGCCTCGGCCGGGGTGTAGCCGAAGTGATCGACGAAGATCTGCAGGTCGCGCGCATTGCGGCCATTGGGATTGAACGGAAAGCCATAGTCGCCACCGATCAGGATGCGCATGCCCCGGGCCTTCAAGGCGGGCACCAGCTTGGCTTCCAGCGCCATCCGCTCGGCCGCGCTTTTCTTCATGTGGCTCATGTCGATGTGCGGCGGCGGCGTGGCTTCCAGCGCGGCGATCGAAACGCCCGGCGATGGTGCGTAGAACGTCGTGTCCCTGGCCGCGATCATCGCGTCGGCTGCCGCCTCGTCGGCGTAAGAAGCGTGGTAGATGATCCGCGCCCCGGCCTTCAGCGCCAGCTCGATCGCCTTGGATAATAGGCATGGGTGGCGATCCACAGGCCGGCCTCGCGCGCCGCTTCGCCTGCCGCTTCCATCTCCTCGTCGGTATAGAGCACGTCGCCGGCCGAACCGGGCTTCAGGGCATCCTCGCCCGAGACCACCAGCTTGAGCGAGCCGATGCCCTGCTCCTTGCAATAGGCCACGAACTTGCGGATCGCCTCGGCCCCGCGCCCGTTGAACACGTCACCGGTGTCGACGCCCTCGGCCCCTTCCGGGCTGCGCTCCAGCGTCGAAGGCACGAGCCGCGGCCCCGGCGTCTCGCCAGCATCGATTGCCCGCGCCAGCGCAACCTCGATGCCATCCCCCAGCGCGCCTGCCGAATAGGCGCTGGTAAAGCCATGGTCGAGCAGCACCCGCGCATTGCGCCACGCCGCCACCTTCAACTCGTCCTCCGGCAGGATGAACTGGTGATAGATCTTCTCCACCGAAGACCCCCACGTCAAATGCGCATGCGCCTCAACCAGCCCAGGCATCAACACACCGCCCGCGCCGTCGATCACGGTGGTGGGTTCGTCGAGAGGAGTCTCCTCGCCTGCAGCCATTACGGCGGCGATCCTGCCATCGCGCACGAGCACCGACTTTGCGCCGTCAAGCAGCGCCTCACCGTCAAAAACCCGGACGTTCCTGATCATCACGGCCATAGCACCCGCCATCCCATTTCTCCCGTTCACCGGGATGACCTAGCTCTCGCTATGGGCCGGAAAAGTACTGATATGCAATATTTGGATAGTCAGAGCCTATGGAACGGGGCCGCCAAGGCCAATCACAACTCGAGCAGACTGTCATCCCGGACGAGGCTGACCAGACGGAGCCCATGACTTGCCGCCTGTTCGCAAGCCAGCGTGGACGCTGCCGAGATCGTCGCGAGCAATGGGACTCCCGCGATGATCGCCTTCTGCACCAGTTCGAAACTGCAGCGCGCGGTGAGCAGCACGAAATGGTCGGCCATTGCCAGGCCCTTGCGAGCCGCTGCGCCGATCAGCTTGTCGAAGGCATTATGCCGACCGACATCCTCGCGCACCAGGTGGATCGTGCCTTCTGCATCACACAGCGCTGCCGCATGTGCTGCGCCCGTTGCGCGGCCGAGCGCCTGATGGTCACGCATCCGGGCGGCTGCGCGGAAGATCGCATCTGCCCCAACCTCGGTCCGCGCCGCCACCGGCTGCAGCGGCCTCATGACCTGCTCGAGGCTCTCGATCCCGCAAAGCCCGCAGCTTCCCTCGGAAAGCCGCAACCGCGCGCGTTCGAGCAGCGGAGCCGCGCCTTCCGCGGCAAGCTGCACGCGCAGCATCCATCCGCCGGCATCAACGCGCGCAGCCTGAGCCGAAACGAACTCGCGCGGGGAAGCGATCAACTGTTCCGACAGGCAGAAACCGAGGGCGTAGTCTTCAAGATCGACCGGAGTTGCCATCATCACGGCATAGCCTACGCCGTTGATTTCCAACGCGACCGGCGCCTCTTCGATCAGCGCTCTGTCAAGCGTGCGTGAGCCCCGGCCATCTGCGAACTCTTCCCGGAACGAGAAGATCCTTGTGCCGTCAACCGGCATCGGAGCCATGGACTTCCGGATCGGTGGCGCGGGTCTGCGGCGCCGGAACGCGCCCCTCTGCCAGCTGCACCAGAGCCTCGGCCGCCACCCGATCGAGCCCGGCAGAGCCTTGGGCGATAAGCGTATCGATCATGCGCGGTGTCCAGAACGAAACGATATGGTCGGCCACTGCCGCCACGGGCTTGTCGTCATGCACCAGGTTGCGCGCGATCTGGTTGGCCATGTAGGCCAGCTTTTCTGCCGTATGCGCGGTCATTCGGCTGGCTCCATCGCGCTGTCCTGGCCCACGATCCGGCGCGAGCGCGAGGCTTGCGCCTCATAGTCTTCCTGCCAGTCGGTCGGGCCGTTGGAAGGCGTAATCTGCACTGCGGTGACCTTGTATTCCGGGCAGTTGGTCGCCCAGTCGGAGTAGTCGGTGGTGACCACGTTTGCTTGCGTCGCCGGGTGGTGGAACGTGGTGTAGACCACGCCCGGGGCCACGCGATCCGTCACTAGCGCGCGCAAGGTCGTCTCGCCAGACCGGCTTGCCAGCTTCACCCAGTCGCCAGACTTGAGGCCACGGTTGTCGGCGTCGGTCGGGTGAATTTCCAGAACGTCCTCCGGGTGCCACACGGTGTTCGCCGTCCGCCGGGTTTGCGCGCCGACGTTGTACTGGCTGAGGATGCGCCCCGTCGTCAGCAGCAACGGGAAGCGCGGGCCGGTGCGCTCGTCGGTCGGCACATAGTCGGTGACGACGAACTTCCCCTTGCCGCGCACGAACCCATCGATGTGCATGATCGGCGAGCCATCTGGCGCCTTGTCGTTCACCGGCCACTGCAGCGAACCTTCGGCATCCAATCGCTTGTAGTTCACGCCCGTAAAGGTCGGCGTAAGCCGTGCGATCTCGTCCATGATCTCGGACGGATGCGTGTAGTTCCAGTCCAGCCCGATGGCGCGGGCCAGTTCCTGCGTGACCTGCCAGTCTTCATATCCGTTGAGCGGCTCCATCACCTTGCGCACCGGCTGGATGCGGCGCTCGGCATTGGTGAAAGTGCCGTTCTTCTCAAGGAACGTCGATCCCGGCAGGAAAACGTGGGCGTAATTCGCGGTCTCGTTGAGGAACAGGTCGTGGACGATCACGCATTCCATCGCGGCAAGGCCCGCCGCGACATGCTTGGTGTCGGGATCGGACTGCAGGATGTCCTCGCCCTGGATGTAGATCGCCTTGAACTGCCCGTCGGTTGCGGCGTCAAGCATGTTGGGGATGCGCAGGCCCGGTTCGGGATCGATCTTCACGCCCCATTCCGCCTCGAACAGGTCGCGCGTTGCCTTGTCCGAAACGTGGCGATAGCCGGACAGCTCGTGCGGGAAGGAGCCCATGTCGCAAGCGCCCTGCACGTTGTTCTGCCCGCGCAAGGGGTTCACGCCGACGCCGCGACGGCCGATGTTGCCGGTCGCCATGGCAAGGTTGGCAATGGCCATGACGGTCGAGGAGCCCTGGCTGTGTTCGGTCACGCCGAGGCCGTAGTAGATCGCGGCATTGGGCTTGTTTCTCTGGGCTGAAGCCCAACCGGGGCCGCCCGTGGCAAACAGCCGCGCCGCACCGCGAATGGCCTCGGCGTCCACGCCGATCACCGGAGAGAGGAATTCGGGGCTGTTGCGCCCTGCCGAAACGAATTCTGCCCAGTGCTGGTATTCGTCCCAATCGCAGCGTTCACGGATGAACGCTTCGTTGGCGAGGCCCTCGGTGACGATCACGTGGGCAATCGCGGTGAGGATGGCCACGTTCGTGCCGGGGCGCAGCGCCAGATGGTAGTCCGCCGCGATATGGGGGCTGCGCACCAGATCGGTGCGGCGCGGGTCGATCACGATCAGCTTGGCACCCTGACGCAAACGGCGCTTCATCCGGCTGGCGAAGACCGGGTGCCCGTCGGTCGGGTTCGCGCCGATCACGAGGATCACGTCGCTGTCCTCGACGCTGTCGAAGTCCTGCGTACCCGCCGAAGTGCCGAACGTGGTCTTGAGGCCATAGCCGGTGGGCGAATGGCAGACGCGCGCGCAGGTATCGACGTTGTTCGTGCCGAAGCCCGCCCGGATCAGCTTCTGGACGAGGAACGTCTCCTCGTTGGTGCAGCGGCTGGAAGTGATGCCACCCAGCGCGTTGCGGCCGTAAGTCTCACGGATGCGGTTGATCTGGCCCGCCGCATAGGTCAGCGCCTCTTCCCACGAAACCTCGCGCCAGGGCTGATCGATGGTCTCGCGGATCATCGGCGAGAGGATGCGTTCCTGATGCTGGGCATAGCCCCAGGCGAAGCGGCCCTTGACGCAGGAATGGCCGCGATTGGCCTTGCCATCCTTCCACGGCACCATGCGCACCAGCTGTTCGCCACGCATTTCGGCGCGGAAAGTGCAGCCAACGCCGCAATAGGCGCATGTGGTCACGACAGCGCGCTCGGGCTTGCCGATTTCCTTGACCGCCTTTTCCTGCAGGGTCGCCGTCGGGCAGGCCTGCACGCAGGCACCGCAGGAAACGCATTCGGACGACAGGAAGCTGTCCGAGGCAAGGCCCGCCGAAACCTTGCTGTCAAACCCGCGCCCGTCGATCGTCAGCGCCAGCGTGCCCTGCACCTCGTCGCAGGCGCGCACGCAGCGCGAGCAGACGATGCACTTGGACGGGTCGAAATCGAAATAGGGGTTCGATATGTCGGGCATCGCGCCGAGATGGTTCTCACCCTCATAGCCATAGCGCACATCGCGCAGGCCCACGGCGGCGGCCTGATCCTGCAGTTCGCAATCGTTGTTCGCGCTGCAGGTCAGGCAATCGAGCGGGTGATCGGAGATGTAAAGCTCCATCACTCCCTTGCGCAGCTTCTGCAGGCGCGGGGTCTGGGTATGGACCTTCATCCCTTCGGCGACCGGGGTGGTGCAGCTTGCAGGCGTGCCGCGCATCCCGTCAACCTCGACAAGGCACAGGCGGCACGATCCGAACTGCTTGAGATTGTCGGTGGCGCAGAGCTTCGGGATGGAACCGCCGGTCAGAGCCGCAGCGCGCATTACAGTCGTGCCGGAGGGCACCGTTACTTCGCGTCCGTCAATGAAGCAGGTCACTTCCGTGTCGCTGCGGACTTCCGGGGTGCCAAAGTCGGCCTGGCGTTCATAACCCATGGGATTGCTCCTCGGCGGCCATCAGATCCGCCGGTGTATTGATATTAGCAGGATTTTCGGAAAGGCGCACCGCCCGCGCGCCGACCAGTTCGGCAAAAGCGCGCATCGAATGACGGGCATCGCTGGTCAGCAGCGCATCGAGCGTAGCCGAGGCGCTGGCAGGCCACAGCCCGATCACTGGCTGGCTTTCGCAATAGGAGGGCGCCGGCTGCAACTGGGCGGCCAGACCTTCGCCCAAGCCAAAGCTGTCAACCGAACAGGTCAGCACTTCATCGTAACCCGCATCGCGCGCATGGTGGAGTGCAGCGGCAATTCCGCCCAGTGGGCCCATGTCAGCGCGCGGCCAGTCTGGCAGGGTGGGCGCGGGCGCTTCCTCTCGCCCCACCACGACCACCGCATCGCATTGCGAAGCCAGCGCATCCACCGCCCGCGCTAGCAGCGTGCGCCCGCCCAGTTCGGCCAGCGCCTTGTCGCTGCCGAAGCGGGTGGAGCGGCCTCCGGCAAGGACGGCGCCCAAGATCACTCGGCCGCTTCCTTTGCCGGAGCGGCGCCGAAATCCTCGGGGAAGTTGCGCAGCGCCGAAAGCACCGGATAAGGCGTGAAACCGCCCAGCGCGCAGAGCGAACCAAACTTCATCGTCTCGCACAGGTCTTCGAGCAGCACGATCTCGTCCGCCAGCGAACGTTCCACCTTGCGGGCGTTATGCATCTGCGGCAGCGCCTCGACCCTGTCGGGCGCGCGGCCAAAGTCAGCATTCTTGCGGGCGCGGATGCGGTCAATCAGTTCCACGCCGCGCGTGGAGCCAATGCGGCAGGGCGTGCATTTCCCGCACGATTCCGCCGCGCAGAATTCCATGGCGAAGCGCGCCTGGCGGCTCATGTCAGCCGTATCATCGAACACGGTGATCCCGGCGTGGCCGATCAGGCCATCGGCGGCGGCAAAGGCTTCGTAATCGAACGGCAGGTGGAAATCGGACGGCGCATGATAGGCGCCCAGCGGCCCGCCCACCTGCACTGCGCGCACCGGACGGCCCGATGCCGTGCCACCGCCAATATCGTTGACGAGTTCGCCCAAGGTGATGCCAAAGCCCACTTCGAACAGCCCGCCATGCTTCACGTTGCCCGCGATCTGGATCGGCATCGTGCCCTTGGACCGGCCGAAGCCCACAGCCGCATAGGCCTCGGCTCCATTGGCCAGAATCCACGGCACGGCGGCCAGCGTCAGCACGTTGTTGACCACCGTCGGCTTGCCGAACAGGCCTTCCAATGCGGGCAGTGGCGGCTTGGCGCGCACTTCGCCGCGCTTGCCTTCAAGACTGTTCAGCAGCGAAGTTTCCTCGCCACAGACATAGGCACCTGCGCCGACGCGCACTTCCAGTTCGACCGGCGCGATGAGGTGCGCCGACGCGCGCACTGCCGCTTCCATCTTGGCAATCGCGTGCGGATACTCGCTGCGAATGTAGACGTAACCCTTCTGCGCGCCGACGGCGTGGGCGGCAATCGCCATGCCCTCGACCAGCATGAACGGATCGCCCTCCATCACCATGCGGTCGGCAAAGGTCGCGCTGTCGCCCTCGTCGGCGTTGCAGACGATGTATTTGCGGTCAGCGGAGGCCTTGGCCACGGTCGTCCACTTGATGCCTGCCGGGAAGCCGGCACCGCCGCGCCCGCGCAGGCCAGATTCGGTCACTTCGGCAATGGTTGCCTCAGGGCCGATCTCACGCGCCTTGGCGAGGCCCTGCCAGCCGCCATTTGCGGCGTAGTCCTCAAGGCTCAGGGGCCGCGTCTTGCCCGCACGGGCGAACGTGAAGCGCTGCTGCCGGGCGATGAAGGGATGCGCTGCAATCGGGCCGATGGCCTTGGGCGAGGCTTCGGCCAGCACAGTGGCAACATCGCCCGGCTCTAGCGGCCCAAAGCCTTGTCCGTCGATCTCGGCCAAAGGCTCCAACCAGTGCATTCCCCACGATGACACCCGCTCGACAGTACAGCCCGCCGCCGCGAATGCCGCCGCAACGTCGTCTGCCCCGCAGGCCAGCGCCAGCGCATCGTCGCTGATCCGGACAAGTGTCATGCCAGCGCCTCCACCAGCGCGCCAAGCTTGGCCGCATCGAGCCGCGCATGGACCTTGTCACCCACCATCGCATTGGGGCCGACCGAGCACAGGCCGAGGCAATAGACCGTTTCCACCTTCACCCGCCCGCTTTCTGCGAGACCAGCGGCGAGCGCATCGACGCCACGCGCCTGGCACGCCTCTGCCCGGCACAGCTTCAGCACCGGGCGCGCATCGGGTTCGGCATGAAAATCGTGGTAGAAGCTGACGACGCCCTGCACTTCAGCGCGGCTGAGGTTCAGCGCCTGCGCAATGGCGCGGATCGCCTCTTCCGAAACGTGGCCGTATTCGGCCTGCACGTCATGCAGAATCGGAAGCAGCGGGCCTTCCCGGCCTGCGTGTGCGGCGATGATCTGGGGCAGTCGTTCCATGGCGCTCCGATCTTGTCCGAAACAGACCGGTGGTCAAATCGAAAAAGTCGAACCTTGATAGAGTTCGTCTATCAAACTCCGGCAAGGCTGCGCGCAACGGCCAGCGCCGTGCTGGCCATAGGGCTGAGCGGCACGCGATTGACCACGACCAGGCCGATGCGGCGTGGCATGTCGCCATCGTCCAGCACGGCGCAGCATGCCCACGGCAACCCTGCCAGAAGGCTGGCATAAGTATCGGGCACGATGGTGCAAAAGCCCCCGGAGCGGACGAGGTCAAACAGCGTGACGTAGCTGTCCGCCACCGCCCGCGGCGTTATCGCCAGCCCGCGATCCAGCATGCGCGCGTCGAGTATGCGGCGGAACTGCATGCCCTGGTGAAGGAGGCACAGCGGTTGCACAGAAGCCTCTTCCCACTTGATTTCCGTCAGACCGCCGAGCGGGCCATCCGCGCGCGTCACGAACAGGTAACGCTCTGCGTGAAGCGGCACGGTCAGCACATTGGCCGGAGTTTCGTGATCGAGATAAGTCAGGCCCGCATCGCACTCGAAGGTGTTCAGCGCGCGCTCGATCTCGCGCGAGGTGGCAGAGCGTACGGACAGGCTCAGGCCCGGATGTCGCTGAAGCAGAGTGTCGCCGAACTGGCCGGCAAGCGGCAGCGCCGCAGGGATGGCGGCAAGGGCAAATTGCCCGGTAATCGATGCAGAACGCGCCGCCACCGAACTCGTCATCCCCGCCACCGCGCCGAGAATCTGTTCGGCCCAGGGCAGCATCGCCTCCCCCTGCGGCGTCAGCCCCACGAAGCGCCGGTCCCGCTCGACCAACCGATGGCCAACCTCGCGCTCCAGCGCGGATAGCCCGGCAGACAGCGTTGGCTGTGAAACGCCGCATTCCTGCGCGGCATTGGCAAAGTGCCGCAGCCGGGCGATGGTCACGAAATAGCGGAGCTGGCGCGGGTGCATCACGGCAGGGTAGGTTGATAGGATGCACCTATCAAGAGCGCGCCTTCCCCAAATGGCAGGTCTCGCAATCGGCGGGCAGGCCCCATATGGACCCGATGGACAGCGCCCGCCCTTCGCAGCAGCGCCTCACGGTGTGGTACGACGGGGCCTGCCCGCTCTGCACCCGCGAGATCGCATTGATGCAGCGGCTTGACCGCGCAGGCGCCATCACGTTCGAAAACATCGCCGATCCTGCCACGGCCTGCCCGATCGACCGGCCTGCCGCGCTTGCCCGCTTCCACGCGCGCGAAGGCGACCGCGTGCTGTCTGGCGCAGCGGCCTTTGCCGCGATGTGGCGTGCCATTCCCCGCTTGCGCTGGCTTGGCCTGATTGCGCAGAACCCTGCCGTCCTGCACCTGCTTGAGATGACCTACCGCGGATTCCTGATCGTCCGCCCACGCTTGCAAAGGCTATTGAAATGAGCGGATCGCGTTATCGCAAGGTGCCCTCGGCGCGGCTTTCGCGGCTGGCAGCGTTCGGCCAGTTGGCCGGGGGCGTGGCCGGTGGGGTGCTGGCCGAAGGTGCGCGGCGGCTTGCCCGCGGCGAGGCGCCGAAGCTTTCGGACCTGCTGCTAACCCCCGGAAATGCCATGAGAGTTGCCGACCAGCTCTCTCGCCTGCGCGGCGCGGCGATGAAGCTGGGGCAGATGATCTCGCTCGATGCAGGTGACGTGCTTCCGCGCGAACTGACCGAGATCCTCTCCCGATTGCGGGATTCGGCGCATTTCATGCCGCCTGCCCAGTTGGAGCGCGTGCTGAGCGCCGAGTGGGGTGCAGGTTGGCGCGCGAAGTTTCGGCACTTCGGGGCGCAGCCGATTGCAGCTGCTTCGATCGGGCAGGTGCACAAGGCTGTCCTGCCCGATGGCCGGGTGCTGGCCATCAAGGTGCAATACCCTGGAATTGCTGCAAGTATTGACGCTGACGTGGACAATGTGGCCACGCTTTTGCGCGTCTCGGGGCTGCTACCGCAGGGCCTCGACATCAATCTCCAACTCTCCGAGGCAAAGCGGCAACTCCACGAGGAGTCGGACTATCTCCGCGAGGCAGAGATGATGCAGCGCTATGGCAAGATGCTTGCCGGCGAGGACGCATTTCTCGTCCCCAGGCATACGCCCCCTCTCGGGCCGCAACGTCCTGGCGATGGACTTCATCGAAGCGCGTCCGATCGAAAGCCTTCTCACCGCGCCTCTCGAAGTGCGCAACAAGGTGATGGGGGCGCTGCTCGGCCTGACCTTGCGCGAACTGTTTGCGTTCGGCTTCATGCAGACCGATCCGAACTTCGCCAACTTCCGCTGGCAGCCTGAGACCGGCAAGCTGGTGCTGCTTGACTTCGGTGCCGCGCGCGAGGTTCCGGGGGCCACGACCGAGGCCTACCGGCGGATGTTGATGGCGGGGCTGGCAGAGGACCGCGATGCCTTGCGGGCGGCCTTGACCGAGGTCGGTTTCGTTTCAGATCAGCAGCTTGCCCGCCACGGCGCAGCCTTTGACCGGATGCTGGACGTATTGATCGGCCATCTTGGAAAGCCCGGCCTGTTCGATTTCTCCGACCGCTCGTTTGTCGAGCGGGTGCGGGCCGAAGCCGAGAAGGTCGCCGCGGACCGCGCTTCGTGGCACGTTCCCCCGGTCGATACGCTGTTCGTGCAGCGCAAGGTCAGCGGTACAGCGCTGCTCGCCATCCGCATGAAGGCGCAGTTGCCGTTGCGCGAGATGGTGGCAGACGCAATCGGCGGCGACTGTCCTCCTCAGCAAACGCTTCGTCGCGCATTGGGGTAGCAACGGAACAGGCGAGCGAAAATCCCGTTTTCCTTTCATGCAGATAGATCTCCACCAGCGAAGCACCTCCCTCCCCGCTTCGGAGGCCCCCGCTTCCAAAGCGACACGATCCAGCAGGCGCTGGCGCATTGGAACCGTGAGCGCCTGAGCCCCCAGTTTCCGTCCTCGGACTGGAACCAGCACTTCGAGCATGAAGCGCAGATGCGCTATCTAGAAACCTCGTTCCTCGAGGAATTGCGCGCCGAGGTGGTCGACCGCGCACGCGAGGCGCCAACTGATGTTGATGGCTTCGTCGAATGGTTCGAGGGCCTTAAGCAGACCGGCCCCGGCCAGGGTGACCCGCTGTTCCCGTGGCTGGCCGACAGCGCCAACGAAGTGCAGCTGCGCTGGTTCTTCGAACAGGAAGCGGCTGGCGAAGCCGGGTTCGATGATCTTGTCGCCTATACGCAGGTCAAGCTCCCGGTCAGCGCGAAGCTCGAACTTGCCCGCAACTACTGGGACGAGATGGGCCGTGGCAACGTGCGCGGCATGCACGGGCCGATGCTTAACGATCTTGCCCGGACGATGGGCGTGGAGCCTACCATTGACAATACCGTGTGGGAGAGCCTTGCGCTGGCCAACGCGATGACCGGCATGGCCACCAATCGCGGTTTCGCTTGGCATTCCGTCGGCGCGCTTGGTGTGATCGAACTGACGGCACCGGGCCGCTCGGCCATGGTCGCCAAGGGACTGCGCCGCATTGGCCTGTCGGACCGCGAACGCCGCTACTTCGATCTTCATGCCGTGCTTGACGTGAAACATAGCGAGGACTGGAACCGCGAGGCACTGCGGCCGCTGGTCGAGGAAGACCCGCGCCGGGCCACGGCGATGGCCGAAGGTGCGCTGATGCGCCTGATGTGCGGCGAGCGCTGTTTTGCACGTTACCGCGCGACACTCTGGGCATAATCGCACATCGGGATGTGATTCAGGTTGACCTGCGCCATCGCGATGTGACACACGCGACTCATGGCACAGGACATTGTGGCGCGTGCGCGCAAGCTCATCGAGGATCGGGTCATTTCGCGGGCGGCGCTCGCCCGCGCGGCCGGTCTGCACCCCAACACCTTGCGCGATGCGCTCTCACCGGACTGGAACCCGACCGCGGATACGCTGACCAAGCTTGAACGAGCCATGGACGACAGTGACGATGAGGACTTCGCGCTGGCGACGGTCGAGGAAATCATTGCCGACGTCCGCAATGGTCGCATGGTCATCCTCGTCGATGACGAGGACCGCGAAAACGAAGGCGATCTCGTCATCCCCGCACAGATGGCAACGCCTGAATCCATCAACTTCATGGCTACCCATGGCCGCGGGCTGATCTGCCTGTGCCTGACCTCCGAACGTGCCGACAAGCTCGGCCTCGAACTGATGAGCCGCAACAACGGCACGCGCCATGGCACGGCCTTCACCGTCTCGATCGAGGCCCGCGAAGGCGTTGACACCGGCATTTCCGCGGCGGATCGCGCGCGCACCGTTGCGGTGGCCGTCGATGCCATGAAGGGCCGCGACGATATCGTGACGCCGGGCCACGTCTTCCCGCTGATCGCCCGCGATGGCGGCGTGCTCGTCCGCGCTGGCCACACCGAAGCTGCGGTCGACCTGCCGCGCCTTGCCGGACTCAACCCCTCGGGCGTGATCTGCGAGATCATGAACGACGACGGCACGATGGCGCGCCTCAACGACCTTATCCCGTTCGCGCGCAAGCACGGACTCAAGATCGGCACGATCCGCGACCTGATCGCCTACCGCCGCCGCCATGACCACCTGGTCGAGTGCCTCAACCAGGCACCGTTCCATACCGATTACGGCGGCGAATTCACGATAAAGACCTATCGCAACAAGGTCGACGGCTCGGTCCATCTCGTGCTGCAGAAGGGCCACATCCTGCCCGACACGCCGACGCTGGTGCGCATGCACTCGATCTCGGTCCTGTCCGACGTGCTCGGCCAACCGGGACCGCGCAAGCGCATCCTCCAGCGCGCCATGAGCGAGATTGGCGAGGCAGGCTCAGGCGTCATCGTGCTGCTGATGCCCACCGATCCGGAGCAGCTGATCCGCGAGGTCGGCGGCACCGCCGGGCATGACATGGAGCTGCGCAGCTACGGCATCGGTGCGCAGATCCTTGCCGACCTCGGCATTCACGACATGATCCTGCTGACCAACTCGCACCACAACCTCGTCGCGCTCGAAGGCTATGGCCTGAACATCGTTGGCGAGCGGGCGATCCCGGCGAACTGAGGCTGCCCGAGTTGGCGATCAGGTCGTGGCGCTTGCCGCCACGACCTGACGGCCATCGGCAGCAAAGGCTGCAAGCTCCAGCGCGCGCTCTTCTCCGCGCATCACCAGATGCAGCGCCTCGCCGCAGATCGCCGGCGAAAGCCCGCGAAAAGCAAAGCTCTTCAGCGCATTGTCGCCCAGCTCTGCCTGCGCGAGATCGAGCAGGAGCGTGGCCGTCAGCGGGCCGTGAACGACCAGCCCGCGATAGCCCTCGCCTTCAGCGGCATATGGCAGGTCATAGTGAATGCGGTGGCTGTTGAAGGTCAGCGCCGAATAGCGGAACAGCAGCGGCTCGTCCGGGGTCAGCGTGCGGTGCGCGGTCCACGGCCCCGGATCGAAAGCGCCCTCCCCAATGGCGGCGGCACCAGGGGCGATCCGGCGGCTGCGGCGGCGCGATAGACCACGCTCTGCACTTCGCGCACGGCCACTGCACCATCGCTCAGCGTGTCATGCGCAACTTCGACAAAGACCAGCGCGCCACTGGCGCCCTGCTTTTCCGTGATCGCCGCAACTGACGATCGACGCTCAATTGCCGCGCCAAGCATGATCGGCGCAACAAATTCCATCTTGCTCGCCGCCCACATCCGGCGCGGGAGCGGCACTGGCGGCAGGAAGCTGTCCGGGCTGTCGTCACGCAGCGGGTGACCGTCGGCCCCCAGCGTCGACGTTGGCGCATCGGGCGTGCACAGGCACCAGTGGAAGCCTTGCGGCATGGTCCCGTCGGCGGGCGCAGCGCGATCGAACGTGGCCAGCCAGCGCGCGGCAAGTGCGGCGTCGGCGCGATCCGTGCGCCGCTCGGTCCGGCCGACCCAGTTCTGCCATTCACCCATCAGTTGCGCCCTTCCAGCAGCCCGCGCGCAATGACCTGCGCCTGGATTTCCGCGGCGCCTTCGAAGATGTTGAGAATGCGCGCATCGCACAGCACGCGGCTGATCTCGTACTCGAGCGCGTAGCCATTTCCGCCATGGATCTGCAGCGAGGCATCGGCGTTCGACCAGGCCGCGCGCGCCGCCAGCAGCTTGGCCATGCCGGCCTCGATATCGCAGCGCTTGCCTGAATCCTTGGCCCGGGCGGCGGCATAGGTAAGCTCGCGCGCAAGGACCGTGTCGACCAGGCTCATCGCCAGCTTGTCGGCCACGCGCGGAAACTGGACGATGGCTTTGCCGAACTGCTTGCGGTTCAGCGCGTAGTCCAGCCCCAGTTCCAGCGCGCGTCTTGCCACGCCGACGGCGCGCGCGGCGGTCTGGATGCGCGCGCCCTCGAACGTGCGCATCAATTGCTTGAAGCCCTGCCCTTCCTCGCCACCGAGCAGAGCATCGCCGGGTGCGCGCAGGCCATCGAACTGCAGCGCATATTCGCGCATGCCGCGATAGCCGAGCACCTCGATCTCGCTGCCGCTCATGCCGGGTTCGGGGAAGGGTTCAGCCTGCGTCCCCCGACGCTTGGGCACCAGCAGCATCGACAGCCCGGCATAGCCCTTGGCATCAGGGCGCGTGCGGGCCAGCATGGTCATCAGGTCCGACCGGGCGGCGTGGGTGATCCACGTCTTCGCGCCATCGATTACCCAACCCTCGCCCTCACGCCGTGCGCGGGTCTGCAGCGAGCCGAGGTCTGAGCCGGTATCGGGTTCGGTGAACACCGCTGTCGGCAGGACCTCCCCGCTGGCGATGGCCGGAAGCCACTGCGTCTTCTGCGCCTGTGTCCCGCCCAGCACGATCAGCTCGCCCGCAATCTCGGACCGCGTTCCGAGCGATCCGGCACCGATCCAGCCGCGCGAAAGCTCTTCGGTAACCAGGCACATCACCAGCTTGCCGAGGCCGAGCCCGCCGAACTCTTCGGGGATGCAGACCCCGAACGTGCCGAGATCGGCCATTGAACGCACCGTCTCGTCCGGGATCAGCGCATTGGCGAGGTGCCACTTGTGGGCGTGGGGCAGAATCTCGGCATCGGTGAATCGCCGGAACTGGTCGCGGATTGTGTCGAGCTCCTGATCGCCAAGGCTTTCCGAAGGCCACTGCCCGGCGGCAAGAGCACTCACCACTTGCGCGCGGGCATCGGCGTGGTCAGTTTCGAGCAGGTCCGCGCAGTCCTGCGCCAGTCCGCGCGCCGCGGCGATCAGCCCCAGATCGGCTGGCCGCAGGATCTCGTTCTGGCCCATCGGCAACCCGCCGACGAGTTGGCCCAGCGTCTCGGCAAAGGCCAGCCGGGCTACTGTTTCATCGAGCGCGCCACCGGTGCATTCGGCCCAAGCCGCCACCGCCTCAAGCGCGGCAACGCTCGTCGCGATCCAGGCAAAGCCGTGCGCCGCACGCTGGTGCTCGTCGATCCGCGCATCTTCCAGCCGCCCGGCCAGCGCCGCCTGCGCCGCTGCTTGATAGCGCCGCGCCGCACCCAATTCCTCCTCAAACATCCTGTTCTTTTTCCGGATTGTAGAATGTAAGCATTGCTATTATCGCCATGCCATGAAAGTCAACGTGGCCTTCTTGTCATCTGACGTCGGACGCCTGTTCCGCAAGCGCTTTGCCGCCAGTGCCCAGCACTTTGGCGTGACCGGGCCGCAGTGGCGCATGCTGGCTGCGATCCAGCGCGATCCCGGCACCAACCAGGGCGCGCTGGCCGGATGGCTCGAGGTTGAGCCGATCACCGCCGGGCGGATGATCGACCGGCTCGAGAAGCTGGGCCTCGTCGAACGGCGCGACGATCCGGCGGACCGGCGCTGCTGGTGCCTCTATCTCACCGCCAAGGGCGAAGAGCTGATCCGGTCGATGACACCGCTGGCGCAGCAAGCCATTGGCGAGGCGGTTTCCGGCCTGACCGACGACGAACATACCCAGCTCCTCTCGCTGCTCGAACGCGTGCGCATGAACCTTTCCGATGATACCACACCTGAAGCGAACCTGATCCATGGCCGAGGCTGATCCTTTTCCCCCCAGAATGCGCCCGCTGCCCAAGCCGCGAAGGAGCACGTTGGCGAGACGCGTTCCAGGCGTACCCGCACGATGCTGATGGTGCTCGGACCGGTTGTCATTGTTGTCGGGGCACTGTGGTACTGGTTCGGTAACCAGGGCACGGTCGAAACCGACAATGCCTATGTCAAGACCGACATCGTCGCTGTTGCGGGCGAAGTCAGCGGCCTGATCACCAAGGTCAACGTGCGCGAGAACCAGCACGTCAAGGCGGGCGACGTGTTGTTCACGATTGACCCAGCCACTTTCGACGCCACGATCCGCCAGGCCGATGCGCAGATCGCCACGGCGCAGGCCAGGGTCACTGCGCTGAACGCCGACGTTGCCGCCAAGGCCGCAGATCTTGCTGCCGCCAACGACGACCTTGCCCTCGCCCAGGCGAACTTCGCGCGCGAGAAGGCGCTGATGGACAAGGGGTTCAACACCCGCGCCCGCATGGATGCGGCGGAGCATGCCGTGGCCGTGGCGCGTGACCGCATCGTCTCGATCCGCGCCGAGGTGGCGCAGGCCCGCTCGGAACTGGCAACCGGCGCGCAAGTGCCCGGCGTCAATCCCGCCATCGCTGCGGCGCAGGCCAACCGGGCCAAGGCGACGCTCGACATGGAGCGCACCGTCGTGCGCGCGCCAGCCGATGGCGTGGTCACACAGGTCACGCGATTGCAAGTCGGGCAGATGGTGTTCCCCGGCGTGCCGATGGTCTCGATCGTGCGCGATGGCAGCGCCCGGGTCGATGCAAACTTCAAGGAAACCGATCTTAACCACATGCGGCCCGGCCAGCTCGCCGAGATCGAGATCGACGCCTATCCCGGCCTGAAGCTGAAGGGCCACGTCGAATCCATCGGCGCGGGCACGGGTTCGGAATTCTCCGTGCTTCCGGCGCAGAACGCCACCGGCAATTGGGTCAAGGTGATCCAGCGCGTGCCAGTGCGCATCGCCATCGACAGCAAGTCGGAGCGTCCGCTTATCGCCGGTCTCAGTTCCGACGTCACCGTCCATGTCGGCAAGTAGCGGGGAAACCCCACCGCTGGTCTCGCGCAACCGGCCGCTGATGCTGGTCGGCGCGATGGCGGCGATGGTCATGTACACGCTGGACACCACGATCGCCAACGTCGCACTGCCGCACATGACGGCATCGTTGAGCGCGACGCAGGACACGATCACCTGGGTGCTGACGAGCTATGTGCTTGCCTCGGCCGTGGCGCTGCCTCTGGCGGGCTGGCTGGTGGACAAGTTCGGCATCCGCACCATGATGCTCGCCTCGGTGCTGCTGTTCACGGTGGCATCGATGCTGTGCGGCGTTGCCCAGAACCTTGAACAGATGGTGCTGTTCCGCGTGTTGCAGGGACTTGGCGGGGCGTTCCTCTCGCCGCTGGCGCAGACAGTGACTCTCGATTCCAGCACGCCTGCGGAACGGCCCAAGATGATGGGGCTCTACACCCAGGGCGTCATGCTCGGGCCGATCACCGGGCCGATCATCGGCGGATTCCTTACCGACAATTACAACTGGCGCTGGGTGTTCTACGTCAACCTGCCGGTCGGCCTGATCTGTTTCCTGCTGCTGTGGCTCTACCTGCCCAAGACGCCGACCAGGCACCGGCGCGTGGACATTACCGGCTGGGTACTGGTCGCGCTGACGGTGTCGGCGATCCAGCTGATCCTCGACCGGGGCCTGACGCTCGACTGGTTCGCGTCGGCCGAGATCGTCGCTTACGCGGTGGTGGCGCTGGCCGGGGCGTGGCTGGCGATCTTCCACCTTTCCGGCACTGCGCAGCCGCTGTTTCCGGCGGCGCTGTTCCATGATCGCAATTTCACCGTAGGCCTTGCCTTCATGTTCCTGATCGGACTGGTGATGATGTCGGTCATGGCGCTGCTGCCGGGGCT
This sequence comes from Novosphingobium sp. THN1, assembly GCF_003454795.1. Classification (GTDB taxonomy): domain Bacteria; phylum Pseudomonadota; class Alphaproteobacteria; order Sphingomonadales; family Sphingomonadaceae; genus Novosphingobium. The sequence continues at coordinate 901,604 of NZ_CP028348.1, read as the reverse complement.
GCTTCAGCAGATCTACGGCTACACACCGTTGCAATCGGGCATGTTGCTGGCCCCACGCGGCATCGGCATGCTGGCGTCGATCACTCTGTTCGGGCGGTTCATGACCAAGATCGACGCTCGCGCCCTGCTCGCGCTCGGTCTGCTGCTGATGGGCGGCTCGATGTGGCTGATGACCGGCTGGTCGCTGGAGATGCCGCGCGGCCCGATCATCATGGCCGGGCTGCTGCAGGGGCTGGGCCTGTCGTTCACGTTCATGCCGATGAACCTGATCTCCTTTGCCACCTTGCCGCCGCACTTGCGCACCGATGCCTCGAGCCTGGGCAACCTGATGCGCAACCTCGGATCCTCGATCGGCATTTCCGCCGCCTCGGTGGAACTCGCCCGCAACATTCAGGTCAACCATGCCGAGCTTGGCGCGCATGTCACGCGCACGCTGGTGCCGTTCGATCTCGACCGGATCACTGCCTATGGCGGCACTGGTGAAACGTTGCTCCGGGTGATGGATGGCATGGTCAACCAGCAAGCTGCGATGATCGCCTACATCAACGATTTCTATGCGATGGCGATGGCCTGCGTGGTGGCGATCCCCCTGCTGATGCTGGTGAAGCCGGCCAAGCCCGCGCCACCGCGCTGACTCTGCTAGCGCTGGACAAAAAAATGGGGCCGACTTGCGTCAGCCCCTTTTGAAGTTTGGGAGAGGATGCCTGAAAGGCCTTTTCGGTATGCGTACTTTGCCGGATTCCCGCAAATGAGAATAACGCTTCTAAATTTGCGTTTTATGCAACTGTCGCGCGTTTTGCCGCCAGAACCGTATTGCTGAGCAGGCAGGCGATGGTCATTGGCCCCACCCCACCTGGCACCGGAGTGACCGCCTTGGCATGGTCCAGCTCGTGCGTGGCGCAATCGCCGACGATTTTCGTGTTGCCATCATGGTCGACCACGCGGGTGATACCCACGTCAATCACCACGGCGCCCGGCTTCACCCAGTAGCCCCGCACCAGATGCGGCGCACCGGCGGCGGCAACGATGATATCCGCCTTGCGCGCGACATCGGGCAGGTCCTTCGTCTCGATGTGGGTGACTGTCACGGTCGCCTCGCGTTCGAGCAGCAGCATCGACACCGGCTTGCCGACAATGTTCGACTTGCCGATCACCACCACGTTCAGGCCGCGATAGTCATCGATCACGCTGTCAAGCAGCAGCATGACGCCCAGCGGGGTGCAGGGCACGAGTCCGCCGGTGCCGGTCGACAGGCGGCCGACGTTGACCGGGTGGAACCCGTCGACGTCCTTGCCCGGATCGATGCGATCAAGCACCAGCGAGGCATCGATGTGCTTGGGCAGCGGCAGCTGGACGAGGATACCGTGGACTTGCGGGTCGGCGTTGAGCTCGTCGATCAGGGCCAGCACCACGTCCTGCGCCGTTTTTGCGGGCAGGCGATGCTCTATCGAGCGGATACCGGCCTTGCGGCACTGCGCGATCTTGCGCCCGACATAGACCTCGCTCGCCGGATCATTGCCGACGAGGATTACGGCAAGGCCGGGTGCATCGCCACCTGAGGAAACGATGTCCGCCACGTCCGCGGCGGCGCGTGCCAGCACTTG